>JBAXUL010000126.1:0-10598 GCA_037129695.1 Prolixibacteraceae bacterium | reverse complement strand
ATGCCTCTGTCATCCAGGTTCAATGCATGCCCGGCACGGAATGTGATGGCTGCAAGTTGTTCAGCCATAGTCAGTTTTTCGAAAGTACCCAGGATCGCTGTCTGAACCAGCAGATCACCCATGGGAGCTGATCCCGGATTCCAGTCAGATCCGATGGCGAGACAACAGCCGGCATCGAGCAGTTGGCGGGCCGGAGCAAACTGGCAGCCAAGGCCAATGGAGGCACCCGGCAGTGCGATGGCTACGACATCTGAAGCAGCCAGTTCGGCAATCGCGCCGGGCGCTGCCATTTCCAGATGGTCAACGCTTCTGGCTCCCAGTTTTACCGCCAGGGAAACTCCCCCGGAAGTAAATTGCTCGCCATGAACAACCAGGTCAAACCCCATTTTTTGGGCATCCGTCAGGTATTTTTCGGATTCCGGAATACCAAAAGCGCCCTCTTCCACAAAAATATCAATGCGGTTGGATAGCTTTTCCCTTCTGATTTCAGGAAGTAAATTCGAGGACAAAAACTGCAGGTATTCACCTTCATTTCCGTCAAAATCCCTTGGCTTGATATGGGCCGCCAGACAAGTAGGCACCAGATCAATTGATAGCTCACGGCTGGCAGTTTGGATGACTTGAAGAAGCCTTAATTCTCCCTCCGGATTTAGAGCATAACCGCTTTTTACCTCACAGGTTGTGATTCCGTTCCGCAACAGCCTGGTTGCTCTTTCAGTCAGCAATTGGATGAGATCCCTATCCGGGGCATTCCTGGTTTTGATCACGGTATCCCAGATTCCACCTCCACTCTGTGCAATATCCAAATAGCTTTTCCCCTCCAGACGAAGCGCATAATCCTTTTCGCGGCTGCCTGCCCAGCAGAGGTGGGTATGCGGATCCACCAACCCCGGCAGAGCGACTAGATCCTTTTCGATAAACTGAATTTCAGCCTCTGAAGAGTCGTATCCGGAGCAAAGTTCTTTAAAGTGCCCGATTTCCAGAATCTTTCCATTTTGGTGAACGATGCCTGCCTCCTCAATCACTTGAAGTTGCGCATCCTTCAGTCCACCTTTCATGGGTAGATTGTCCATGGTCAACAGTTGTCTGAAAGGGCCGGTAATGAAAATTGATTGGCTGGGCATAGTTGGTTATTGTTGGTCCAAATCTCACTAAAATTCCATTCCAAACTGATGCAAGGTCTCAGTGGCCTCGTCGTAACCCGCATCATGATGTCTGAAGACACCCATGGCAGGATCGTTGTAAAGTACCCGACGGATGCATTCCGCAGCCCTTTCGGTGCCATCTGCCAGCACAACCATGCCGGCATGCTGCGAATAGCCAATGCCCACACCTCCTCCATGGTGAAAAGAGACCCAGGTTGCTCCACCGGCAGTATTCGACATCAGGTTAAGCAGTGGCCAGTCGGAGACAGCATCGCTGCCGTCTTTCATCTTCTCAGTTTCACGGTTGGGTGAGGCGACCGACCCGCAATCGAGGTGGTCGCGGCCGATAACGAGGGGAGCTTTGACTCTTCCTGTTTTGACCAGATCATTGAAAAGCAGCCCCGCTTTTTCCCGCTCACCCATGCCCAACCAGCAAATCCTGGCAGGTAGTCCCTGGAAGGATACCCGCTCTCTTGCCTTTTTCAGCCAGTTGATCATCGGAAGATTGTCGGGGAATGCCTCAATCAGCGCCTGATCGGTGGTATAAATATCTTCGGGATCTCCCGAAAGTGCGACCCAACGGAAAGGTCCTTTTCCTTCACAGAAAAGCGGCCGGATAAATTTCGGGGTGAACCCGTCGTAATCGTAGGCATTTGGTTCACCTCCCTGCCTGGCCATTTCGCGCAGGTTGTTGCCATAATCAAAAGTGACACTGCCAAGCTCTTGCAGTTGCAGCATGAGACCAACGTGCCTTGCCATACTTTTCATCGACAGTTCAATATATTTTTTGGGATCTGATTTTCTCAGCATCATGGCCTCGTCAAGTGAAATTCCGTTCGGAATATAGCCATGAAGCGGATCGTGGGCCGAAGTCTGATCGGTCAGAACATCCGGAATTATTCCGTCACTCAGCAGATTTTGCAAGGTATCTCCGATATCCGCGACCAATCCGACAGAAACGGCCTCTCCTTTATCTTTGGCACGAAGGACCAGATCAATGGCTTCCCGGTAGGTATATGCCATGTGGTCGAGGTACCCAGTCTTTACCCGTTTTCTGATCCTTTCGGGATCGATGTCGACACCCAGAAAAGTGGCTCCAGCCATGGTGGCAGCCAATGGCTGAGCACCGCCCATTCCACCTAATCCTCCGGATACCAGTAATTTATGCTTCAAATCGTTGCCAAAATATTTTTCACCGCAGGCCATAAAAGTTTCGTAGGTTCCTTGCAGAATACCCTGGCTTCCAATGTATATCCAGCTTCCGGCGGTCATCTGACCGTACATCATCAGTCCGTCCTGCTTCAATCTTTCAAAATGCTCCCAGGTTGCCCATGCCGGAACAAGGTTACTGTTGGCGATCAAAACCCGAGGCGCCTGAGGATGTGTACGAACGATGCCTACGGCCTTGCCCGACTGCACCAGCAAAGAGTGGTCCTCGTCGAGGGTAAGCAGAGACTGGATGATCTGCCGCAATGCTTCTTGGCTTCGTGCGGCCTGACCTGTCCCACCGTACACTACCAGCTCTTCAGGGTTTTCGGCTACCTCGCGATCGAGATTGTTGAGCAACATCCGAAGCGGAGCCTCCGTTTGCCAGGATTTGGCATGCAGCTGTTTTCCCCTTGGGGCATGGTATTCGGGGTGAGCAGCGTATTTTTCAATAAATTCCGAAAAATTCATCCTTTTCATTTTTAAAGTTAAGACCGTACCCGGAAGCCACATCTCCGGAGAGTTTTACCAGCGATTTAAACCTGACCATTCCAATGGCTTTGTTCATCTCCTCCGACATCACATGATCAGACTCGGCAAAAGGAATTTGTTCACGAACCAAATCGTGGCAGGCTTCCAGTATCACTCCTGATTTCAAAGGCTTCCTGAAATCAAATCCCTGGGCCGCGCAAAAAAGCTCTATCCCCTGTATTTTCTCGAGATTGTCAATAATCATCAAACATTTGCGAGCACTGATGGATCCCATGCTAACGTGATCCTCCTGTCCGAGGGAGGTAGGAATACTATCCGCTGAAGCGGGAAAGCAGAACGATTTATTTTCGCTTACCAGGGCAGCGGTGGTGTACTGTGGGATCATAAAGCCTGAATTCAGGCCGGTTTCGCGCATCAGGAGTTTTGGCAATCCGGGAATCGTATCCTTCAGGGAGAGGTAAATGCGCCGGTCGGCAATATTTCCCAACTCGGCCGCTGCCACAGCGGTATAGTCGAGTGGCATGGCCAATGGCTGACCGTGAAAGTTCCCTCCTGAGACAGTGGTGCCGTCTCGCAGCAGAATCGGATTGTCTGTTACCGAGTTCAACTCGATGTGCAACAGCTCTTTCAGATGCAGGAAAGCATTCCGTGAGGCGCCATGTACTTGAGGGATGCAACGCAGGGAATAAGGATCCTGAACCCTCGTACAGTTTTTATGGGATAGTACCATTCCGGAGTCCGCGAGCAAAGTGCGCATCCTTTCTGCCACATAGATGGTGCCACGGTAGGGGCGAAGAAGATGAAGCTCTTCCGTGAAGGTTCTGGCCGAGCCCAGCATGGCTTCGAGATTCATGGCGGCAATGATGTCAGCATTGTCGAGGCAGTTTTGAAACCGTTCAACGACCTTTACTGCATGCGCTGCGATAAACTGTGTACCGTTGATCAGTGCCAGACCCTCCTTGGCACCCAAATCAACTGTTGAAAGTCCGAATTGCTGAAGGACCTTTCCTGTCGGGGTGCGCTGGCCTTCGAAAAAGACTTCACCCAACCCGATCAGAGGCAAAAAGAGGTGGGACAGGGGGGCAAGATCACCTGATGCTCCAACGGATCCCTGGGAAGGAACAACGGGTATGATGTTTTGATCGATGTGCCACATGATCCGCTCAAGGGTACTCATGGCAATGCCCGAATAACCCATGGACAGGGCATGTACCTTCAGGATCATCATCAGCTTGGCAATTTCGGGAGAAATTGGATCGCCCACCCCAACGCTGTGACTCTTCAGGATATTGTACTGAAGTGTTTTGGTGTCTTTTTCTGAAATAATGGTGGTACAGAGCGGACCAAATCCGGTGTTGATGCCATAAACACTCTGGTGATCCGCCACGATCTCATCCACCCTTTGGCGGCTTTGTTCAATCAATCTGGCCGCTGACTGACTAATCCTGCCTGATACTTCTCCTGAGGCAATACTCAAAGCCACGCCCGTGGTCAGTTGATCTTCCCCGTAATTAAAATATCGTATTGTACTCATAATTTCTGTTTAGCTAATTAGAGTTGAAAATTACGATTCAATTTTCAATCAATACCTAACAATCGTCATGCTACAACCTTATTATAGGCAAATCCACGCTTATTATACCCTGTTTTACTTTTCAACCTTAATAGAAATAAAATGAAGATGAAAATTAACCTTATTACCTTATGCACAAATTCTTTCGGAGAAAAAGAAATGAGGTTAAAGTGGTAAGGAATTCCATTTATCTTCTAAGGTTTCCTGAAAAATTAAGGTTGTACAAATTCTTGATACAGAAACGAGATTTTAGCTTATTCAATTTGCCGTACAGGAATAAAAAACATTAAAACAATCCGTGGAACTGGGCATTGATCCTGTCGATGATTTTACTCAGGTCTTCCTGATTTTCTTCAAAATTGAGATTGTCGACATTGACGATCAGCATTTTCCCGAGGGTATAACGGGAAGCCCAGGCTTCATAGCGTTGGTTTAGCTGACTCAGATAATCCAGCCGGATGCTGTTTTCATAGTCGCGTCCTCTTTTCTGGATATTGTTCACCAGCGTTGGAACTGTTGCCCGAAGGTAAATCATCAGTGTCGGCGCTTTGATCAACCTGCTCATCAGGTCGAAAAGCTGGTGGTAATTCGAAAAGTCGCGGGAACTCATCAGTCCCATCTCGTGCAGGTTGGGGGCAAAAATTTCGGCATCCTCATAGATGGTACGATCCTGGATCACTGTCTTCCCGCTGTCTCTGAATTCAAGAACCTGGTTAAACCTGGAGTTAAGGAAAAAGACCTGCAGATTGAAAGACCAACGAAGCATATCATGGTAAAAATCGTCCAGGTAGGGATTGTGATCAACATCTTCATAATGTGCTTCCCATCCGTAGTGCTTGGCCAGCAGCCGGGTCAGCGTTGTTTTGCCGGCACCGATGTTTCCGGCTATGGCGATATGCATACTTGCAGGTTCTTTTTTCATAGAATGAAAAATAATGAGTTATGAAAAATAAGTTATAAAATAATCTATGAAGCGTTCTAAATTTAATCTTAATTTGCACTTAGTCGGGACTCCTCTAAGCATACCGAAGAAGCCCCTCCCTTTTGCCTTTGTCCTTTATCCTTCTGAAGGTCCTTTTGCCTTACTTTGATGAAGAATGACTAAAAGTTCATCCAGGTACTCCCTGTCATTGGAAAGTCTGGGAACCTTGTTTTGTCCTCCTATCTTCCCCTTTTCCCGCATCCATTGCAGGAATGTCCCCTTCGGAACGACAACAACCTTTGGCCTTTCGAGGGTTGAGCTTTTGAATCGTTTCGCTTCGTAATCGGAATTCAATTCCTGGAGCTTCAGATCCAGAAAATTGGTGAAATTCTCAATATTATCAGGTTCCTTCTCAAATTCAATAAGCCATTCATGAGACCCTTTCTTTGCCTTGTCGCTCATGAAAATTGGCCCCGCGCTGTATTCACTGATGACGGCACCTGTCTGAGACGAAGCCGAATGCAAGGCTCTTTCGGCATTGTCGACAATGATTTCTTCTCCGAAAGCATTGATAAATTGCTTGGTACGTCCGGTGATCCTCAATTTGTAAGGATTCCTGGTGGTGAACATCACGGTATCTCCAATCATATACCGCCACAATCCACCATTGGTCGAGATAACGATGGCATAATTGACACCTGTCTCCACCTCCCAGAGTGGCAGTGCCCTGGGTGAATCTGATCCGACTTCGCTCATCGGAATAAATTCGTAAAAGATGCCATAATCAAGCATCAGCAGCATATCGGATGAGGCCGGATCATCCTGAATCGCAAAAAATCCTTCTGAAGCATTGTAGGTCTCCATGTATTGCATCTTATCCGACGGAATCAGTTTTCTGAACTGTTCGCGATAGGGTTCGAATGCGATTCCCCCGTGGATAAACACTTCAAGATTAGGCCATATTTCGAGCAGGTTTGACTTCCCGGTGTAGTCGAGGATGTATTTCATCAGAACCAGGTTCCAGGAAGGTACGCCGGCAAAGGAGGTCACATTTTCATGGATGGATGTTTTGGCGATCTCTTCTATCTTTTTTTCAAATTGTTCAATCAGGGCAATCTCCGTAGGTGGTGTTCGGTGAAAATCAGTCCAGAAAGGAAGATTTTCGATCATGATAGCCGACAGGTCGCCGTAGAAGGAATTATTGTTCATGCTGTTGATCCGGTGACTGCCTCCTAAAGTAAGGCTTTTGCCGGACAACAACCGGGTCTCAGGGAAATTCTTGTAATAGATGGCAAGCACATCCTTGCCTCCCTGAAAATGACATTCATCCAGTGATTCCTTGGAAACCGGAATGAACTTGCTTTTGGCATTAGTGGTACCGGATGATTTGGCAAACCATTTAATTTCGCCCGGCCAGAGGACATTTTTCCTGCCCTCTATCATCTGACTGATGTAGGGCTCAATGGACTCATAGGTAGAAATCGGTACCCGTTTCTGAAAATCTTTCAGAGAGGTCATCGATTCGTAATCGTATTTCTTCCCCCATTCGCAATATCTTGCAGAACCAATCAGATCAAACAACAATTCTTCCTGAATATCCCGGGCATGCTCAAGATATAGGTCAATTTGGTAAATCCTTTTGTAGTTGATCCAGTTGATGATTGAATTGACGAGGGCCATGCAGTCCGGTTAAATGTTAATTTGGTTTTAATGGTGGTTAAAACTACTAATTTTCATGCAATCCGAAGATGGCAACATTTAATTTTTTAACTTTATTCCCTACTTAATTAATCACAAACAGATTATGAATATCGTTGACCTGATACTGATCATAATTCTGATAGCAGCTGCTGTCCGCGGATTTGTAAAAGGATTTTTTGTTGAATTCGCCTCTGTGGCAGCCCTCATCCTGGGGATCCTTTGCGCGATGCTCTTCTCTGTCTATGTGCGAAACTGGCTCACTGGTGTCGTCTCCTGGCGACCGGACACCATAAGGATAGTTGCCTTCCTGATCATTTTTATCAGTGTGGTCATCGTCGTTCACCTGGTTGCCAATCTGCTTGAAAAATTCGTACAGGCAATTGCACTCGGACTCCTGAGCAGATTGGGAGGGGCGGTATTTGGTGTAATTAAAACGGCTTTCATTCTAAGTTTTCTCATGTACCTCATCTCACGCGTCGAAGCCTATGATATGACCATCATCCCCAAAGGTCCCAAAAGTGAATCAAAATATTGGACTCCTATCGAGAAGCTGGCACCAAACCTGTTCCCTTTTCTGAAAGCGGAGAAGGATGAAATACAGAAGAAGATCGTGTCGTAAAGAACAAGGCAAAAGGAGAAAGGCAAAAGAAAGGACGCCGCAATCAAAATTCCCGAATATAGCAACTCATTCTTTGACCGGAAACCCACTTCCGAGGTGATCCATCTGCGTTAGTACCGGCATTTGGTAGCCCGGCATTTTCTTTGCACCTGTTAAAACTGAGGCTGCCAATATTTCACCGCTATGCGACTAAGTACCTAATAACCAACAATATAAGTATCGCGCAATCCGCCAAACATATCCTGTATCCTGCAACTTATTGCGCAATTTCCCGAAGTCCAGTACTTTTACCTTTTGCCTTTTACCGTCTTTACCTTCTCCGAAAAGTCCCTCCAAAATTTCAAATGGAAATCCAGACTCTTCTCCCTGATCAGTTGTTCATTGGGTGAATAATCATTGCCGGGTGTCTGGGTAAAACGACTTCCCGGCAGGTAAAGAGAGGATTGTTCAGGATGAAACTGAACGCCGACTACCTCCTTGAATATTTTGTGCTGCAAGCCTTCAATGATTTTTCCATCCATTGAGGTAGCTGTTACCTCCAGATTTTTCCCCTTTTTGCCGGCAGCCTGATGGTGCGAACTTAAAATATAAGGCTGCTGCTGTTCCATATTCATGCACAGTTCATGGAGATATCCCTTGGAGGCAATCCGGATAGGATGCAGAAATGCCCAGGTAACATCGAAGCCCGGATTCAATTGCGTGTTGTAATTCCGGTGGCGGTTGATGGCATCGACAGACAACATCCCTTCTGCAGTCGAAATGTGGTATACTTCCACGGGAATATCCTGAATTAAAGTACCACCTGCCGCCACATTCATGGTTTGCATGCCAAGACAGAAGGCCCGGACAATCAGTCCGGGTTTCTGAAGCAGCAAGGGCTTGAAATCAGAATTACGGCTTCCTCCCATCAAATGAAAGAAGAGAGAAGTTTCCATCAGGTGGCGGTTGGGATCAGTCACTTCTGTCAGCAGATGCTGCTTCTCGCCATAAATGGCTGGCTGTATATCCGGACCTCCAAAAAAGAGAATGGCATCGGCTTCCTGCACGATCTTTTTAAAAGCCGGAGTGCAGTCATTCTCTCCAAAAATATTCCCAACATTGAGTTCTCCGCTGATTTTCATCAGGGAATAATTGGTGATTTTTTGCTCTTTCAGGTATTTTTCAGACAAAGAGTAATTAGATGCTTCCTTTTCATAATAAACACCTACCATCTCCAGATCGGGGATATCGATCACCTTTTGGTTGACCAGCACCATCATATTTTCGATGTTTCCGACCGTCGGATGAAGTAGAAATATCCTGTGCTGTGCGATGGCAAAATAAACGGATAATTGAAAAATTATCAGTAGAATCAGGTGTTTACGTAGGATAAGTAGCTTTTTCATCTCTAACTATTTAATGAATATCGTCACACAACAATTGTTTCACAGAGGAACACCACGAGAAGCACAGTGTTACACAGAGAAAAAACAAATAAAGCAAGCAAATAAGCACATTGCCACATTAGCAAATTTGCAAATTTCCCTCTGTGTGGCTCTGTGCTTCTCTGTGTAACTCTGTGTAACTTTTTTTCACGCCACTGCACCCAAAGATCGGAATTCTTCACCTGATTATCAATTCGATTTTCACCGGCCGGAATAATGCGTTATTTTTGCCAAAAATTATAGCGATGAACTTTGTAGAAGAACTTTCCTGGAGAGGCATGATCCACGACATGATGCCCGGGTTGGATGAGCAACTGGCCAAAGAGATGACCACGGCTTACGTCGGAATTGACCCGACGGCCGATTCACTTCATATTGGTCACCTTGTAGGGGTAATGATGCTGAAACATTTTCAGGTATCCGGCCACAGGCCAATTGTATTGGTTGGCGGTGCCACCGGCATGATCGGTGATCCTTCCGGGAAGTCACAGGAGCGCAATCTGCTTGATGAGAAGACGTTGCGTTACAATCAGGAGTGCCTGAAAATACAACTGGCCAATTTTCTGGACTTCGAATCGGAAGCATCCAATGCTGCAGAAATGGTGAACAATTACGACTGGATGAGCCAATTCTCTTTTCTTGACTTCATCCGCGACATTGGCAAGCACATCACCGTCAATTACATGATGGCCAAAGATTCAGTCAAAAAAAGAATTGAAGACAGCAGTACCGGAATGTCTTTTACCGAGTTCACGTATCAACTCGTGCAGGGAACCGATTTTCTGCATCTTTACCAGCACTTCAACTGCAAATTGCAGATGGGTGGTTCCGATCAGTGGGGCAATATCACCACCGGGACCGAACTGATCCGCCGCAAGACAGGAGGTGAAGCCTGGGCGCTCACCTGTCCGCTGATCAAAAAAGCCGACGGCACCAAGTTTGGAAAGACCGAGTCCGGCAACGTATGGCTCGATCCGGTTCGCACTTCACCCTACAAATTCTACCAGTTCTGGCTGAACACCTCTGATGAGGATGCGGCGAAGTACATCAAGATATTCACCCTTTTAACGAAAGAAACAGTGGATGCACTTGTTCAGGAGCATCTGGAAGCACCCCACCTGCGTTTGCTTCAAAAATGCCTGGCCAAAGAGGTAACTTGCATGGTTCATTCGGAAGAAGCTTATGACACTGCGGTGGAAGCCTCCGAAATTCTGTTTGGCAAAGGAACCGAAGACTCTTTGCGCAAACTGGATGAAGAGACCCTTTTGTCGATCTTTGAAGGAGTTCCTCAATTCCAGGTTTCCAAAGAGGAATTGGCCATTGGAATCAATGTGATAGACCTTCTTGCCGAAAAAAGTGAAGTCTTTCCTTCCAAAGGGGAGGCACGCAGGACCATAGCAGGCGGTGGGGTTTCAATCAACAAACTCAAACTGGAGTCGGCCGAGCAAATATTCAGCGCCAACCATTTAATCAACGGGAAATACCTGCTCGTACAAAAAGGAAAGAAGAATTACTT
>JBAXUL010000125.1:0-10612 GCA_037129695.1 Prolixibacteraceae bacterium | reverse complement strand
GTATTAAGTAATGGGGAATAATTAATGTCGCACTCTTCAAAAACTTGACCCCACTAAATCTCTCCAAAGAGGAGACTTCTGATTCGAGTTCTAATCAACATCCGTGTGGAACTCCCCTCCTTGGGAGGGGTTGGGGGAGGTCAAAATGAGGAGGTTTAAAGTATGACATTATTTTATTCTTCTTACTTAATAGGAGGAAATCTGACAGAAAGGGAATGATCATTACACCTTTGAAGGTGATTTTCGGCATTCCCCACCTTGAAAGATTATCCAGATATTAGCCCTGTCAAGGGCTTAATTTGTTGGAATATAGTTATTGCCTGTAAGGCTGTAGGTCGGCCAACGTATCTTTTGGACGATCGCAGAAATAAAGAAAATTTACAGTCTGATTTAAGCGTACAGGAACCTTTTAATTTTCTGGGTTGGAGTTCTTTCGAATGGCTCTGCCTGTATCAATATCCTCTGAACCTGAGAGAATTTATTGACATGCGAATTGACGTGCAGTTGAAGTTCCTGAATCAATTCATTCATTTTTTCATTGTAAAGTTCTGCCTGATCCAGCAGAACCTGGTACTGGGATTCAAGCTCTTCCATGTTTAAACGCACAAGTGCCACCAATTTCCCTTTCCGTTGTATAACGAGTGATTCAACAACATTTTTGAAATTATTGATCACAGATTCAATCTCTTCCGGATAGATATTCTCTCCGGATGCACTGACGATCATGTTTTTTAAGCGTCCTTTAAATACCAGATATCCTTTTTTGTCAAATGAGCCCAAATCACCTGTTTTAAACCACCCATCTTCAGTAAGGACCTCTTTGGTTAAGGCAGGCTCATTGTAATAACCTTTCATTACATTTGGCCCTTTGATCCAAATCTCACCCTGTCCATTTTTGCCATCCGGCTGGTTGATCTTCACTTCACACCCAGGCATGGCCGGACCAATTGTATTCAATCGGGTGGAGGCTGGTCCTGCACCTGCTGCAAGTGGAGCCGTTTCAGTAAGGCCAAATCCGATAGAATACGGAAATCCGGCTTCTTTCAGAAATTTTTCAACAGTGGTATCCAACTTTGCACCGCCAATTCCAAAGAAGCCCAACTCTCCACCAAAAGTCTTCATCAGCTTTTTACCCGCCATCCGATTGAGAAGTAACCGAACAGGTAAAATACCATACAATATTCTGATGAACAAATTTTTGCTGAATACCGGCTGAATTTGCTTTTTGTAAATTTTCTCAATGATTAACGGAACAGTGAGCATGATGGTTGGCTTTACTGTCTGCAACGCCGGAAGCAAAACCGCCGGAGTGGGTAGTTTCCTGATGTAATGGACGGATGCACCAAACATAATGGCAAAAATAAAGCCAATGGTATTCTCGTATGCGTGTGAAAGTGGAAGTAATGACAAGAACCTGTCGTTGGAATTAATTTGATGTATCAGTCCTCCTTGCTGTGCATCCCAAACGATATTTTTATGCGTAAGCATTACACCCTTCGATTTTCCTGTTGTTCCGGAAGTATAAATAATGGACGCGAGATCATCTTCTTCCACGATGTCAAAAGGAACATCCTCAGAAGCATTTACCCCGGTAGCATCAAAACCTGAAATTTTTTCAAAAGTTTCAATACTGATGATCACCTTTGATGGATCAGTTGTTAGCCGCTCGATCTTGGACAAAAGATTTTCTGAGACAAAAACCACTTTAGGCTTAGAATGTTCGATGATATTGTTGACTTCAATGACTGAAAAATCAGGAAGAATGGGTACTACCACGGCACCGGTTGATGTGATTGCAAAATAGGCAATACCCCAATTGGGCATGTTGGTACTCAGAATTGCAATTTTATCACCCTTGGAAATTCCAAAGGAAATTAGCTGACTAATTACCCGATTGATCTCCTCTTCAAGTTGTGCGTAAGTGCAACTCTCCTCCCCTGCAAAAACCAATGAAGGTCTTGATCCATATTGACCAAAACTATTTCGAAGCATGGCAGGAATCGTGTATTTTTGTAGTTGACTCATCTTGAATAATTTAA
Organism: Prolixibacteraceae bacterium; assembly: GCA_037129695.1. Lineage (GTDB taxonomy): Bacteria > Bacteroidota > Bacteroidia > Bacteroidales > Prolixibacteraceae > CAINVV01. Next base: position 8,573 of record JBAXUL010000125.1, on the reverse strand, counting down.
TGCGTTTAATAAGTTCCCTTCAGCAATTTAATATTTGTCGCAGTCAGGTTTTTGTACAAAATGACAGTCACCCATTTTTGAAAATTCAAAATCTGAAGCTTTCACTTTTTACTTTATGCGCCTGTTCAATTGGCCACCTCGTTGACGTATTATCTCGACTAACCAATTTTAAACTCCTTTTGAACGATTACACCATGTTCTTGATCAGCGTAGTACAAAATTAGATTTATTTATTCTGTTTCAACATTTTCGGTGATTTTGTTTGATTGAAGTATATTAAGAACTCCTCCTAAAATGAATGTTCCATTGGCAATCCTCCGAAATGAGGTTTTCACCTCGTTTACCCTGCCGATATGTTCAGCGCCAAACTTGATATATCCCAAATCCAGCCATCTTCCTGACATGAAAAAAAATACTCGCAAGTCAAACTTGTACGTGATTGACTTTGGGACGGCCCGAATGAAATGATCCCATGAATTTGTATTTATGTGTGGGACTGCTAACCCATTTACTTCTTCCGCAGATTATCATTTGTTGTCGTAAAATCTGGCAGGGTCTTTCAAATCCAATTTCTCATCGCAGAATAACAAATCAAGGGGTAACTGATCCAACTAAAACCAGTCCATCATAAGATACCATCTTGTTCTATTTTCTGCCTGTTTAATTATCTGGCAATAGCAAATCTTTGCCACATTGCAACGGTTTCGCCAATAGAATATCCGCCAACGTCCACTATAAATAGAATGCTATTTCTATATCGTTGATTTTCTTTATTCTACAGCGTTTTATGATACGTAGATTTGAAATTTTGAAATTCGTGATCCATGCTTTCTATCATGAATAAAGGCAAATTCATTTTGGCACAAAACATGGGATTTATACCAAAAAGTGTTTTATACTGTTGTTGGTCGAATGCGGAATATTTTAGGAATTTTGGCCACAGTGATTTTTAATCAGTTCCTTCCCAGGGCATTTTCATGCTGTAATCTCGAAGCTTTAATCTGTTCCATATTCATCACTGCCCATTTTGCCAGTTCGTGCAAGTGAGGGAGCAGTGACCTGCCCATCGGAGTCAGTTCGTATTCAACTTTGGGCGGAATCTGGGGGTAAACGGTTCTTTTCACAAGCCCGTCTGCCTCCAGCGTCTTCAGCGTAACGGCCAGCATTTTCTGGGAAATTGTCCGGATATAGCTGTTTATCTCGCTGAATCTCAATACCTGTCCCTCTTCCAGGAGCATTAGCACCAAGAGGGACCACTTATCCCCAAACCGTTCCAGCACATTCCGGACAGGGCAATGTTCGGTATCACTGAATTTTTTTAAGATTTTTTCATCCATAACTTGCTGATTTCCATTTTCCTAACTTCCTGGTAAGTAACACACTCGTTTGTAAGGTCTTGTTTTCTTTTTTTTCTTCATTTATTTTTGACTCTCCAAAGGTAAGTAAATAACATTTAGTAATCAAATAACAATTGGTAATTTAAAAATGTATAAGTATGAAAATAGGAATTACGGGTGCTACCGGTCAACTGGGTCAACTTGTGGTAGAAAAACTGAAAGCGAAAACTTCTTCCGAAAACATTGTGGCATTGGTCCGTTCCACGCAAAAAGCAGCCGGACTGGGAATCGAAGTCCGCGAATTTGATTATGTCAAACCGGAAACACTGGCCGGTGCCCTGAAGGGGATCGATTACCTCTTGCTTATCTCGGGGAATGAAATCGGTCAGCGTGCGATACAACACAACAACATTATCAGCGCTGCAAAAGAGGCCGGCATTCAATGGATCGTCTATACCAGCCTGCTGCATGCGGATACCTCCTCCCTAAACCTCGCAGGAGAGCACCTGGCAACAGAACTGACCTTGAAAGCATCGGGAATTGCGTTTACTATTCTTCGCAACGGATGGTACACGGAGAACTATACAGGTTCCCTGGGCGGCGCCCTGGCAGGCGGTGCTCTGATCGGAAGCGCCGGGGAGGGCAGAATCTCCTCTGCCAGCCGGACTGATTTCGCAGAAGCAGCGGTTGCAGTCCTGACGAGTGCTAACCACCAGGGGAAAACTTACGAACTAGCTGGTGACGAGGCTTATACCTTAACGGAATTGGCGATTGAAGTCTCGCGCCTGACAGGGAAATTACTTCCTTATCAAAATCTGCCTGAAACTGAATATGCAGCTATCCTGAAGAGTTTCGGCCTGCCTGAAATGTTTGCCGGCGCCATTGCCAGCTGGGATGTCAGTGCCTCCAAAGGTGATTTGTTAGACAACGGGAAGCAGCTGTCACAGCTCATCGGCCGACCAACCACCGGCTTGCCAGCTGCAGTGGCCGAAGCTCTTGCGGCGATTTCCTGAAACTGGGTGGCATGGACATCATCAATCGAAGGTTCGTTTTTGGATACCAACTCAAAATTATTGAAATGGGATTAAAGCAGGATGTTGTGAGTACAGGTTGATCAACAAATGATTTCCTTCAAGTTTCTTCACAGGGATAACTGATCACATCAACGATTGATTGATCTTCAATTTTTTCACTGTATCAATGCAGTAAAGATAATTTTTCGTTACAACAGAATTTCGATGCCCCATCCTTGGATGATGTCATCCCGGGATTAGACCATGAAACAATGGACCTAGCCCCTCATTCGCAAAGTGCAAAAAGCCTCAAAAATAGAAGCCGTCTCAAAACCAAATGAGGCGGTTTCTTTTTTTCTTGAGGGTGGGCCCCTGCAAGGCATGATACTACGCCCCATGATTAGGTGTGGGAGGTCAATTATTCTCCTTATATTCGGCCACCGGAGTTAGTTTCTAAATTTAGGAATTATAAAAATATACTCCTTTTTCCTTTTCTTTTCTCATTTTCTAAACTGCAATTTCCTACCACTCAAAGGGTGTTCTGCGTTCAGGACTTTGATGAAATGGTTCTATGAAAAAATAATAACATTGGATTTGTGAAATTTAAAAAAACCAGACATGCTCAATTTTAACAGGGGACTACTGTCTTTACTGATCGGCCTGATTGTTTTTCTACTTTTTAATGTAAACGTATTCAGCCAGCCAATCAATGATCCCAAAGAGGGTTTTATGACCGGGCTTCCATTACGCAATGCTAAACCGGATGGATCTGGACTCCTGTTTTACCTCTCTGGAAACAAGGGTTTTACCGCAGACTACGCTGCTGGCGGACAGCTCAATCCTAACTTTCTGAAAGATGTGTCAGTGATTCCGGATGGCGCATCCGGTCCGGGCTTCAAGGCCATGGACACCCAACTCTTGAGTTATTGGGCTCCCGGCAACATATATGCCCAGCGGGGTACACTCTCCTTTTTCTGGCGATCACGGTACCCGGTTGGCCCTTCCCCCTTCCCGATTTTCCGGGTTGGTTATGCTGATCACTCCAGTTGGGACATGGTTTGGCTTCGGATTGATTACAACGGAGCGGGGTTTGATGCTTTTGTTACAGATATCGGTCTTTCCAGGACCAGGGTTTCTTTCTATCCTGATCATTTACCGGCACCTGATGAATGGACCCACTTCACACTTTCCTGGGATGAGACAGAAGGTATTCAGTTGTATATCAATGGAAAACTGGCAGCAAAGAAATCTGCCAGTAACACCGTGTTTGATTCCGGCCTCGACCAGTTTGGCCCCCACTCCCGCATAATTAGTCCCTACCAGGTGCAAAGCGCCTACTGTTTTACGCGGGGAGGCGATGTGGATGAAATCAGGATTTATGACCGGATGCTTCCCGATGAAATGGTTTCAGTCCTGGCAAAGGGGAATGTCCCGGAAAAATTGCCCCCGTTGAACCGTTGTTTAAGTGAGCACAAATGGAGGAATGCCTGGTGGCTTCGCAATGGTTGGAATCTGCCGAATCCTCCTCCGGAAACACTTCCCGCACAGGAAACTTCAGTCAGAAAAGTTGAGATTCAGGATGCTTACGACATAAACAGGTGGTACTGGAAAGCTAACGACGGGATCAGGGAGACCACCTGGCCCGGAGTTTACAATATGTCGAGGTTACCAGGAAGGTACGACTATTTTGTATTACCCGACTGGGATTGTTATTCCGGATCCGGACAATCGATCGAATTTACCATGCCGGAAGAAAAATGGAACCATTTGGAAATCTGGGGGAAAGCATGGGGTCAGTTGACGGCTGTAAAGGAACACAAACGGGATACTACCTTTTCTGTCAGGACCCAAAATCAGATAAAATCTGTCCATCGGCTGAATGAAACACATTTTGGAGGAAAGATCAGATTCGACAATGCAATCATTGAAGAACCTATTGGATCCTTCGATGCGTACTACGTTTCGGCGGGTAAATCCCCGGAAGGGAGAGTCACGGAAATATTTACGCTGGATAAGTCGCCTGCTGAGTTTGACAACGCGGCTCTCAGGGATGTAGCCTCTTTTGTAAGAGGGAGATATCCGGCTGATGAGCAGTGTATGATGCTGGCTTATCCTAAAGGAGAAAAGGTTAATCAGGTGACCAGCCAAATCCCCGACAGTTCCTACCCGTATATCCACATCCTGGTACCTTATTCGAATAAGCCGGAAGCGGGATTGGATGGTATTGAAATAAAATTTCCGTCTTTGAAGGTGAATCCAACCCACCACGGTCTTTTCCCGATGAATATCCGGGTCAAAGACCCTTTGTGGCCGATGCGCGACCTGGCAGATTTCTCCTTTTCGGTTTCACCTGGTGATGCTCCTACGCTTTGGATCGATACCCGCGACAGGATTCTTCCAACTGAACATGCCCTCTATTTATCCATTTCCGGGGCGGGATCCGATCTGACTTCCGAACTCTTAAAAGGGACGACGATTAAGCTGGTTTACGATAGCAAAGAATCCTCCCGAACTGAACACGAGACCGACCGCTTCACCCAGGTACGCGATCTATATGCCCATATTGTTGAGGAACATCCAAAATCCACCCGGCTTAATCTTTACAATAGATTTGCGGCAGATTGCAGCGATCTGTTGAAGGTGAATCCTGACAATTGGCTGGCACAGACTTACTGGTATGCAGCAACCGGAACGAATAAACCTGCTGTAACACTTCCTAAATGTCCGGAGAATATCCCTGAGTGGGCATTCTACCAAACGGAATACCTCAAATACCTGGAGCGGATGGTCAACTGGTATATCGACAAACGGCAGATTGTAAACGGGGAATTTGGCGGCGGACTTTCAGATGACGGCGATTTGACTAACATGTGGCCAGGTTTGGCATTTCTTGGTATAGAACCGGAAAAGATCCTTGCCTCATTGAAAAAACACATGGGCGCATACTACGACCAGGAGCGGCCCAAAGAAATGGCAAGCCTTCGTCAGCGGAGCCTTCCTTTGTTTACCAACGGATTGGCCACTATCATCACAGATGAACTGCACTCGTTGGAGGACGGAATTCAGGTTGTAGGTCAGCTTGAACTACTCGACTACGGCAACCCTTTGTATCTGGAACGGGGAATGGAGACGGGATTACGAATGTTCAACGATGTGACCCAAATAAATCAGGCAGGGCACCGGCATTTCAGATCAAGATATTTTGGAGGAACGAGAATCGCCACGGAAGATCCATGGCAATGGTCCGTAAACAGATCCTACCATGTGCTCCAATCCTCCTATCTGGTTGCCAGATACAATAGGAATCCTAAGATTCGACAGTTGATTACTGAGCTTGCAGACGGATTGCTTGCGCATTCCAGGGATGGCAAACTGGTTACAGAAATCAATTTTTCTACCGATGAGGGGAAAGATGATGTTGGATTTGCCAGTACAGAGAAACCCTGGTCGCTCCTGATGGCTGCTTACAAGATGACTGGCGATCAAAAATACCTGAAGCCTATTCCGCCAAAGACTCCGGGTTACGGAGTATTCGATAAAAAGGCAATTGCAGACAAATACAGGGAGGAGCTGACCACTCAGATTCTCAATGAGTATATTAATACGGAAGGTAGTACCTGGATTGACCGGCTTTCATCTTTTTATGCGGGAATACAGGAAGACCGGCTGGGTGGCATAGCGCTGATACGGATCAGGACAATCTATCCGCAACATTTTGTAAGCTGGAAATTTAACCTGCCATCAAGGATGGATGATGCAGGTATCTTCCTTCCGTCTCCATCCGACTCACTGTTGCAAATTATTGCTTACAACCTGAAAACAAAGCCTGTAAGTGCTAACCTGACAGTTTGGGATATTAAACCCGGGAAATGGAAGGTGATTCAAGGCATAGACAGCAATGACGACCAGTTGATAGACAGTGGGGAAACCAGCAAATTCATGGATCTGGAACCGGGTTCGGAGATACCGCTTACTTTTGCCCCCGGAAAATATAACTTGGTTACCTTGAAGCTGATGGTGCCTTCTTCCGTTGATTACAGGCTGCTACCGGATCTGGCCATCGGTCCGGAAGACGTAAAAAGAACGGCCAATTCACTGACTGTCAAAATACACAATATCGGATCTTCGGTTTCTCCGGCTACCTTAATGGAAATCAGAGACAGTGAAGGAAAGTTGATTGCTTCTGCAAAGGTTCCATCCCTGCAGCCACCATTAGACCTGCAGCCGAGTTGGGAGGAAGTTGTCATTCCAATGGAATCTTCTGTAAATCTGTTGAATGCTATGATTCAACTGGATCCTGAAGGAAAAATAAAAGAGATCACCCGCAGAAATTCCAAACTTAAATTGTAATATTTTGAAATTCATGTAATAACTTATATTGGACACGCCGGAGTAAAAAATCATCTGATTTCCGGGATGATTGAACCTTTGGTGCCGGCAATAAGCATATAAATATCAAGCAATTAAGAGTTGATCTCGAAAACAGCGGATGGTGATCAATTTTGCCGGCGTGTCCAAAAAGACACGAAAGATTTGTGCCATCCATTCAAATTTCATAACTTTGATAGTATCAAATGATAGTATCAATGAAACCACCCTACCGAATAACACATTTAATCCTGTTAAGGATAGCTTCAATTTCCGAGAAAATTGGTGTGATAAAATCCTATTTCTTAGAGAGGCCTTCCCCTTTACTCAGAAAACAGAATAAGATTAAAACCATTCATTCCTCATTAAAAATTGAAGGGAACACACTTTCCCAGGGACAAATAACTGCCATTGTAGAAAATAAGCGAGTTATCGGTCCGCAAAAAGACATCGATGAAGTTCTTAATGCAGTAAAAGTGTATGATCAGTTATCCCTGTTTGATCCGTATTCACCAAAGTCCTTTTTATCTGCTCACAAATTATTAATGGATGGTCTAATTGAAGATCCCGGAAAATACCGAAACCAAAATGTAGGGATAGTTCAAGGTTCCAGGGTTGCTCATATTGCGCCACCCGCAGAAAATATACCGTTGCTTATGAAGGATCTATTTTTATACCTGAAGAGCAAAGATGAAATGATATTGATTAGAAGTTGCGTTTTTCATTACGAAACTGAATTCATTCATCCATTCCTTGACGGCAATGGAAGAATGGGCAGACTTTGGCAAACGGTCATTTTAATGAAGGAATACCCGGTTTTTGAATACCTTCCTTTTGAAACATTGATTAGCCACACACAGCAGGAATATTATGACGTCCTGGCCAAATGTGATAAAAGCGGCGACTCTACTGAATTTATTGAGTACATGTTAAACATTATTGATAGCTCCTTAAACGAGTTACTTAGTTTAAACAACAGACTTGTTTCGGATATTGAAAGAATAAATTATTTCATATCATTGGGCAAATCTGAATTTTCCAGAAAGGATTACATGAATGTATTTAGAAATCTTTCAAGTTCAACAGCCAGTAGAGACCTTAAAAAAGGAGTCGATTTAAACCTTTTTACTCGTATTGGGGATAAAAACAAAACACTCTACAGGCGTTTAAAATCCGTTTAAAATTTACGAACTTGGGTGCAAAGAAATTCAGTACAAAACCTCCAAAATCCCCCAAATCCAGGCCTCTTCCTGGCGTAAAAAAGAAAGCACCTACAAGTCAACCTTGTAGGTGCTTGATTATGAGGATGGTCCCGGTAGGGCATGATCCTAGGACCCCCTAACTATGAGTGGAAGGTCTAAACCATTTTAGGATTCCACTGGTTGATACTGGTGAACACTGGTTGTCATTTACACTTTTTATTTTCCACTAGTTGATACTGGTTGTTGGAAATCCTGGCGGATTTCCTGGCGGGTTTTTTGAGGTGAAAATTAAATCAATTTTTTACTCACCTCTTCTTTTAGAGGACCAAGGTGCTTTTTCAAAATTGCCCATATCATGGAAGAATCAACAGCATCATAGGCATGTATCAACCGGTTACGAAATCCAACAATTTTACGGGCATTATCCAGACTTTCTTCAGGGTGCAGTATTTCAAACTTATTTACTGCTTCACCGATAATACCCAGTTGTCTTTCAACCGCACTTTGCGTCTTGAGATCATTTACGTAATCTGCGTAACTACCTATGGATTTCGTAAAATCTTCAACTAATACAATTGCCTGAAGAATATCAGACAAATATTTTAGACCCTTTTCCGTCATAAATCAACACTTTAGTTGAATCAATATTCTTT
>JBAXUL010000124.1:0-10651 GCA_037129695.1 Prolixibacteraceae bacterium | reverse complement strand
TTTTTTCATAAGTTTAGGTTTAGTTAGTTTGGTTAGTTTTAGTAAAAGGATGGATTCGCCCGAATCCGTCCTTTTCGTTTTTAGGGAAATATCTAATCGAACAACTGTATCATTTCGTCTTTCCCTAAAATGGCAAACGGATCGTTCCTGTTAATAAATTCATTGGCCAGGGCGGCCTTCTTTGCCTGCAGTAACTGTATTTTCTCTTCGATGCTTTTCTCTGAAATGAACCGGTAAACGAATACTTTCTTGTCTTGCCCGATTCGATGAGCACGGCTGATAGCCTGCATCTCGGCAGCCGGATTCCACCACGGATCAGTAATAAAGATGTAATCGGCAGCCGTGAGATTTAGACCAACTCCTCCAGCTTTCAAAGAGATCAGAAAAATATTCTTGTCATTTTGGGACTGAAACTCCTCAATCACAGATTTTCTGTCAGTTGTCTGACCGGTCAGCCGGCAAAAGCCCCAGTTCATCCGACGGCAGGCTTCATCCAACAGGTTCAAATGCTTGACAAACGATGAAAAAATGAGAATCTTGTGATTCTCTGCTACCAGAATCTCAAGCATGGCAAGTATTTCATTGAATTTCCCGGATTCAAGCCCGGATGCGGGATCAATCAGGCATGGATGAATCGCAATCTGTCTCAGGCGGGTAAGTGCCTGAAGGACGACAAAGGCTGTATTGCGGGGACCCAGCTCATCAATATTATTCAGAAGATAGTTTCTGACGGATGATTTTTCCGATTCATACAAATCCAATTGCCCGGGAGTCATCTCGATAGTAAGCATTTCTTCCATGACAGGAGGTAAATCTGCGGCTACCTGCTCTTTTGTGCGGCGAAGAATAAAGGGTTCGATCAATCGATTTAGCCGGGAAGTAGCACCCAGATCGTGATCCCTCTCGATCGGAATAAGGTAATTCTCCTTAAAAAACTTGAAACTACCCAATTGTCCGGGATTGAGAAAATTCATCTGTGACCAAAGATCTGAAAGTGAATTCTCAATTGGTGTACCTGTCAATGACAACCGGTGTTTCGACTGGATGGAAGCAATGGCCCGGTAACTTTTTGACTCGGCATTTTTAATATTCTGGCTCTCATCCAGTATGAGATAGAAAAAAGTATAACGCGACAACACTTCAGAGTCATTTCTGACTGTACCATAAGTTGTTAAAATAATGTCGCAATGATGGATCAATTTGGCAATATCCAATTTTTCGCGCCTTTTGACACCTGAATAAGTATATACTTTGAGAGAAGGAGCAAATTTTCTGATCTCATTTTCCCAGTTATGAAGCAAAGATACCGGCAGAACGATCAAGCTAGCCGGCTGATGATCAATCCCAGGAATCCGCTTATCCGTAAATTGGATCTGTTGTCCTTTGGAGTCCACATCCGGAAAGGAATTGGGTTCAACCTTTCTTTGCAATTTAAGCAAAAGGACAAGAGTCTGAAGTGTTTTTCCCAACCCCATGTCGTCGGCCAGACAGCCATTTAAACTATTTTGCCATAGATGGTAAAGCCAGTTGTATCCATCATGCTGGTATTTACGCAATTGAGCCCTAATACCTTCGGGTATTTCCTGAATCTCCCTGTTTTGAGTGCTTAACATCCTGATACGTTCCTGTAAGGCAGGTTTACAGGCCAAAATATCCGGGTCAAGCAGCATAAAGTGAAAAGGTTTCAGAAGGATATTTTGAGCCTCCACTTTTCCCAATGAGAGGATATTTCCAAATTGGGAAAACCAGACTTCCGGCAGAATGAAAATTTCACCATTGGGAAGCCTGTACTCTCTTATTTGATTCAATATAAGTCTCTTGAACCTGATGAATGGAATGTCCCACTCACCAATCTGAACCGTCATTTCAAGATCAAACCAGTCAATCTTGTTCTCAACCTCAATCTTCAATTCGTGTTTTCCAATATAGAACTGATGCGAAAGGGCGGTCTGTGAAACGACAAATCCAGCATTGACAAGTGCAATTGAGTGCTCCGACAACCAGGCGACGGCCTGATAAATCAGATTCTCAGAATCATCAGAATACGTAAAATGGGGTTTCAGACATCCTGAAATACCATTCAATCCCAAATTTTGCAGATATTCCAGCATTTCGTTTTCCCAGAAAATATCCCTGCTGAATACTTCATAAATAAAGTTATCGTCCGATTTATTCAGTATCACCACCCGCTTGTCTCCCTCTTGAATGCGGAGTGGGTGGCCATTATAAGTGAAATAAATCACGAAAACAGGTTGATCATTCAAGTCCTTCTCGAGTGAAATTGTCGCCCCTTTGTCAGGCTTGGTTTCCCTGATTTCAAATCCCGAAAAATTAACCTCCTGAGATTTGACTGCATTCAGTATAAAGGTTTCAAAATATCGCTCTTCCATCTTTCGAGGGATGGATATGTACTCCTTCTCAAGAAAAGGCAGTAATTTCGAGGCCGACATGTGGTCGAAAAAATAGATCTTATTTTGATAATAGATATAGCAAGGATCATTGACGAGAATCTCAACTTTTCTTTTCAACAGTGAAATGAGTTCCTTCCCGTTTCGAAGGGTCAGGAAATACCTGATCTCTTCTTCCGACCGGTGAAAATTAAAAACGGCACCCGTATCTTGAAAGCACAGGGTAACCAGATCTTCAGAATAGAGGTTGGTATATTTTTCTCTCTTTTGATAGATAGGCACCTCGCTGACTTTCAGTAATTCCAGGATTTCGGAAAGTGTTTCCTCGATAAAGGAAATAACCTTTAGTTTTGCCTCCTCTTTCCGTATCAGGTTTTGGAGTTCACTGGCAGGTTTGCCGGGACAAAATTTTCGGATTAGTTTTTCATCGCTGTATCTTTCGGCGATTTTCACAATCCTGACCTCTTCTGGTGTGAGTTGAACAGTCGAGTCATTCAGATCGTGTTGCCGAACTTTTCTGAGCAACCGCAGAAAAGGTTCCCCCGGTATCTGCTCAGCAAAATAAGGCACAAGCAGATGCCCGAAATTCCGGTGTCCTGAAAGTGCTACCACAAATATCTGCTTTGAACTCATCAATTTCTGCCTGTTTAAATGGATGTCATCCTCCTGCCTTCTTTACTTTGTAACCATCTGCAATAAGAAGTGCCATGGCTCGATCCCTGAAATCACCCTGAATCAAAATTTCGCCATCCTTCACTGAACCGCCTACCCCAAATTTTGATTTTAGTTTTTTCCCAAGTGCAACCAGATCCTCTTCCTGTCCGATAAATCCAGTGATCATGGTTACGATCTTCCCTGCACGCTGTTTCTTATCAAGTAAGACCTTCAGATTCTGACGGGAGGGACTAAGGGTTTCCTGATCAGAATCGTCCTGCGCCAATTGGTAATTGAAATTTTCGGCGGTGGAATAGACAACTCCCTCCCTGTTTTTTCGCTGCTGATTTTGCGGCTTCATCTTACAATACTTTAAACTGTGCGTTGATTATTAAAAAAGTTTGCTCCAATTAACATCCCGTTCAAACGATAGGTCAACCGGAAAAGATGCGAACTACAAAGATAGCAGTTTGAATTCTGGGAAGGCCCCTTATTTAATTATATTTTAAACTACGTATATTTTCCGTGTTTACTCTTTTCGATTGAAATCAATCAATCGAAATCGCTATTTTTGGACGTTTTTTCATTTTTAAAATTGGTATGGAATAACCATGAACAATAAAATAGTAGAAAAGGAATACTTTTCAGACAAGGTGATACGCTTTGTGGTTGAAAATCACAAAATTGCACGCTCCAGAAAGGCTGGGAACTTTGTAATTCTCAAAATTGGGGAAAAAGGGGAACGCTTTCCGTTAACAATTGCGGATGCTGATCCCGTGAAGGGAACCATCACGCTGGTGGTGCAAATCGTCGGAGTCAGTTCTGCCAAACTCGCAGCACTCGAAGTAGGCGACCACATCACAGACCTGGTTGGACCGCTCGGAAAACCTACTGACATCGAACTCAAAGGAACCATTCTCGCCTGCGGAGGCGGGGTCGGAGTTGCACCACTGCTCCCAATAGTGGAGGCCTTCAAAAAGGCCGGAAACAGGGTTATTTCTGTCATTGCGGCCAGAAGTAAGGATTTGATCATTCTTGAAGATCAGATCAGGCGCTGGTCAGACGAAGTAATCGTAATGACTGACGACGGATCGCATGGAAGACAAGGTTTGATCACTGCAGGAATGGAAGAAGTTATTCAACGTGAAAAAATCGACGAATGCATTGTGATCGGTCCGGCCATCATGATGAAGTTTGCTTCCCTTACCACAAAAAAATACAGCATTCCTACCCAGGCCAGTCTCAATTCAATCATGGTGGATGGAACCGGAATGTGCGGCGCCTGCAGGGTATCTGTCGGTGGGAAGACCCGTTTTACTTGTGTGGATGGTCCTGAGTTCGACGCACATGAAATTGATTTTGATGAGATGCTGATGCGACTTGGAGGCTACCGTGCTGAGGAGTCTGTTGCAAGCAATAAATATTTTCAAAAATAGAGCCAACATGTCTTTAGACCCCGAATACCTTAAAAGTGAGCGCAGTCAGGAGTGGAGAACCGCCTTGCGCTCAAAAATAAAAAACAAAGAAAGAACTGCAATTCCGCGTGTACATATGCCTGAACAGGCACCTGAGGTCAGGGTTAAATACCAGGATCGGGAAGTAAACCTCGGGATTACCCATGAAATGGCTTCTCTCGAAGCATCCCGTTGCATGGATTGTGTGTCACCAACCTGTATTGAAGGCTGTCCGGTCAACATCAATATCCCAAAATTCATCAAACTGATTGAAAACGGAGATGTTCTGGCTGCTGCTGCCACACTGAAGGAAACCAATGCTTTGCCGGCCGTTTGTGGCAGGGTATGTCCACAGGAGAAACAATGTGAGTCGCGCTGTTTTTATGTTGAAAAGATGAATCTGAACTCCGTTGCCATCGGCCATCTTGAAAGGTTTGCCGCTGATTTTGAACGCGCATCAGGAACTTCAAATATCCCAAAAACAGCAGCACCCAATGGCATCAAAGTCGCGACAGTAGGCTCAGGCCCCGCTGCACTTTCTTTTGCCGGCGACATGGTCAAATATGGTTATGACGTAACCGTTTTTGAAGCGCTTCATGAAATTGGCGGTGTTTTAAAATATGGCATCCCCGAATTTAGGCTTCCGAATTCCATTGTCGATTTCGAGTTGGATAACCTGAAGAAAATGGGTGTTAAATTTGAAACCAACTTTATCGTAGGCCGAACAGCATCTTTTGATGACCTTCGTGAAGAGGGCTACAAGGCATTCTTCATTGGAAGCGGCGCAGGCCTTCCAAGGTTTATGGATATTCCCGGTGAAAATTACAACGGAATTCTTTCCTCCAACGAGTACCTTACCCGGGTGAATCTGATGGGAGCCAATTCTGAACTAAGTGATACTCCGGTTATCATGGGCAAAAGAGTGGCAGTGATCGGTGGTGGAAATACCGCCATGGACTCCGTTCGTACTGCACTCAGACTTGGAGCAGACAGGGCCATGATCATCTACCGTCGTTCTGAAGCAGAAATGCCCGCACGGATAGAGGAGGTTAAACATGCCAAGGAAGAGGGAGTCGAATTTATGAATCTCTGTAATCCACTCGAATACTTTGCAGATGAGAAAGGGATGGTTAACAGAATGCGTCTCAACAGAATGGGACTTGGCGAACCTGATGCTTCCGGCAGAAGGAGACCCGTACCCATCGAAGGGTCGGAATTTGAACTTGATGTCGATCTGGTCGTTGTAGCAGTCGGTGTCTCTCCAAATCCACTTGTTCCCTCCTGCCTTCCTGATTTAAAGGTCTCCAAATGGGGCACCATTCTGGTTGAAGAAGACAAAATGCAATCATCCATAGAGGAAATGTTTGCAGGTGGCGACATTGTAAGGGGTGGCGCTACAGTAATCCTGGCCATGGGCGACGGTCGTAAGGCAGCAGAAAACATGAATATCTATTTACAGAACAAACTGTCAAATCCTTCTAAAATCAATTAAAATGCCGGATTTAAGTATAAAATATCTTGGGCTCGACCTGAAAAGTCCGGTAATTGCCGGAAGCAGCAGTCTGACCAATACCATCGAACACCTCAAAGCCATTGAAAAAGCCGGTGCAGGTGCTGTCGTGCTGAAATCCATTTTTGAAGAGGAAATATACCTCGAATATGCCCATGAATTTGACAAACTGGGCCCGATGGACAATAACCTTGAGTTCCTTGACTATTATGATCTCGAAATCAGAAAAGATAACCTGAAGCATTACCTTCAGCTGATTGCTGACGCCAAAGCACAGTTAAGCATACCTGTCATTGCAAGCATCAATTGTATTACCTCTCAGGAATGGGGGTTCTTCGCCAAAAAAATAGAAGCAGCTGGAGCAGATGCCATCGAATTAAACTTGTTCCTCTCTCCAACCAATCTTTCCCAAACCAGCCAGGACAACGAGAGTACTTATTTTGACATCATCACCCGCGTATCTCAGAAAGTATCGATTCCTGTTTCGGTTAAGATAAGTCCTTACTTCTCCAATCTGGGCGGCATGATCAGGGATATCTCATTCTCAGGAGTGAAAGGGATCGTCCTTTTCAATCGTTTTTATGCCCCTGATATTGATATTACCAAAGAAACCATTCACGGATCCAATGTCCTAAGCCACGAATATGATTACCTGTTGCCATTACGCTGGGTTGCCATGATGTCCAACAGGGTCAATTGCGACCTGTCCACCTCAACAGGCGTTCACTGCTGGGAAACTGCAGTGAAGATGATTCTGGCAGGAGGCCAGGCTGTTCAGGTAGTTTCGGCCTTATACGACAAGGGTTTCGGATTTATCGATGAGATCAACCGGGAGATGTCTCAATGGATGACTGAACGCCATTACGAAAAAATTGATAACTTTAGGGGTAAATTGAGTCAGGATAACTCTGTAAATCCATCTGAATTTGAGCGTGTCCAATTCATGAAAAATTTCGGAGAATTCAAATCTGGTCAATAAACCGGCATCACTGTTCTACAGCGTGATAGCATCAATTTTGATGAGCAGGATTGGAAATCACCAATCGAAAATGAATATTTGGGTATTCCATGCAACCTTTAAGAAACAAATTATTCACCCATGAATACCTTGGAAATATTTCCATAGTGAAATTCATGTGCGTTGTTTTGTTAATTCTGAGCACTTTCCCCCTGTCCGGACAAAGTACTAAAAACATCGAAAAAGTGGTGATTGGTGATTACTGCTATATTCTCCATACGGTGCAGAGAAATGAGACCCTATATTCCATTTCCAGACTTTATGAATGCACCCAGGAAGAGGTTCTTTCATCCAACAAGATCATCTCAGGTATAATCAAAAAAGGGATGATCCTGAAAATCCCTGATCACTCCTACCAAAAACCGCAAATTGCTAAAATTGATGAGAGCAAGTTTGTACAGCATTTAGTCTCCAGCGGAGATAACTACTATCAGCTCAATCTCAAATACGGGGTTGACGAACAAGAGCTATTGAAGTACAACCCGGTTCTGAAAGAAGGGTTAAAAGCAGGGATGACTCTGATGGTGCCAAAAAAGCCAAGGGAAGAGATTGCAAAACAGGATATTCCACCCAAAAACACGCCATCCAAAGAACTGCAGGCTCCTGTTAAGACTCAGGGAAAGGATAAAACTTGGAATGTAGGACTTTATCTCCCATTGACGGCAACTGTTGCTGATAGCATGAAGACGTCTGCCAGAAGCACTAGTTATCTTGCATTTTACCAGGGTGTACTGATGGCAGTCGATCAACTTTCCAAAGCAGGAATTCAAGTAAAATTATTTGTGTACGACACCGAAAAGCAAGTTTCATCCATTGAATCACTGGTCAGAAAACCTGAATTTTTATCTTTTGATCTGCTGATAGGACCTGTCTTTCCTGAAATGCAGAAAACAATTTCAGAATTAAGTGCAAAAAACAGGATTCCCATGGTTTCGCCCTTGTCGCCGGAAGATAAATTTGCGAAAACTAATCCGTGCTACTTCCAGGTAAATCCAGTCAGAAAACTGAGAATGGAGGCTACCGCCGATTATATCGCGAAAGAATTTCCCAAAGAAAAAATTATATTCCTTGAGAGTGAGACCGGCAGTACCGAAACCAGACAGATACATGAATACCTCGACAGGAAAGGCTCATCCCGTGGCATTCCAAAGTCCCTGCATCCCAGTTATAACCTTTGGACCAAAGGCATCGAAGGACTTGAAGCCATGTTACAGCCCGACAAACAAAATATATTTGTGATGGCCGAGATGAATGAGGTGAATGTAAGTATTGCGATGAACCGTCTGGCCCTTCTTTCCAAAAAATATCCGCTCCTACTCGTCGGAGTGCAGGAATTCACGCGAATGCACAGCATTGAAACGGAAAATCTGCACAACCTCAATATGCGTATACTGACCACCTCTTTTGTCGACTTCAACCGACCGAAAGTAATTGCATTCACTGAAAATTTCAAGACCGAATTTGGAACGGAACCATCCCTTTTTGCCTTTCAGGGATATGATGTAACGACATTCTTCCTGCAGTCATTGCAGAAATCGGAAAATCTATCGCGCGGTATTGTTGGCGACTCCAATGCCGGCTTACTGAATGCTGCCTATCACTTCTCCAAAATCTCCGAATTTGGCGGGTACACCAACGACAGATTCATTGTTATTGAATACTCCAACTCTTACGATGTCAAGTCATTGGGGGTTATTCAACATGCAGAATAAGGCAAAAGGCTAAAGGCAAAAGCCAAAAGAAAGAGACTCTCCAGTTATATTTCAGTTCTTTTGCAACTTAATTCCGTCAATACCTTTCCGGTTTCCCGTAACTCTCGACACGCATCCGGTTAATATCACACCATCCACCACCTTCCGGAGCCCCTCACTTTTTCCTTTTGCCTTTTGCCTTTTTGCAAAAAAAATAGGCTCCCCGAAGGAAGCCTATTTTGATGAGTTATCTATTCGATTATTTGTGATCAACAGAATACATGTGAGAGATCAGGTCTACAACCTTGTTGGAATAGCCCCACTCATTGTCGTACCATGAAACAACTTTCACAAAGTTGTCGTTCAGGCCGATACCTGCACCTGCATCAAAGATGGATGTGCGTGGGTCTGTAACGAAATCAGTTGAAACTACGTCGTCTTCTGTGTAACCAAGAATACCTTTGAGTTCACCTTCAGAAGCAGCTTTCATGGCAGCGCAAATGGCCTTGTAAGGAGCAGCTTTTTCAAGACGGCAGGTAAGGTCAACAACAGATACGTCAGGGGTAGGAACACGGAAAGCCATCCCGGTAAGTTTGCCATTCATTTCAGGAATAACTTTACCAACAGCTTTTGCTGCACCTGTAGAAGATGGGATGATATTTTGAGCAGCACCGCGGCCACCTCTCCAATCCTTCGTAGAAGGGCTGTCGACAGTTTTCTGGGTTGCTGTTGTTGCATGAACAGTTGTCATCAATCCCTCGATGATACCAAAGTTATCATTCAATACTTTAACAATAGGAGCAAGGCAATTGGTGGTACAAGAGGCATTGGAAACAAAATTCATGTCTGTTGTATATTTCTTGTGATTGACTCCCATCACAAACATTGGCGTATCATCTTTGGAAGGAGCTGACATGATTACTTTCTTCGCACCTGCATTTAAGTGAGCCTGACATTTTTCTTTGTCCAGGAATAAACCTGTTGATTCTACAACGTACTCAGCACCGACCTCGTTCCATTTCAAATCGGCAGGATTCCTTTCAGCTGTAACGCGGATTTTATTCCCGTTTACTACCAGAAAACCATCCTCAACAGAAACGGTACCTTTAAAACGACCATGTGTGGAGTCGTATTTCAGCATGTAAGCCATGTAATTCACGTCGATGAGGTCGTTGATTCCAACAATCTCTACATCGTTTTTTTCTACCGCAGCACGGAAAACCAGACGGCCAATACGACCGAAACCGTTAATACCAACTTTAATCTTTGACATAATCTATTCGTTTTGAGAATTATAGAAGTATAAAACACTTTTAATTAAAAGCAGGTCAAAGGTAACTATATAAATTCATAATCTTGATCCAATCAAGAGTATATAGTTCTCTTTTTACAAATTGTTAACGTAAAGGAGAGGAAACAGAATTGAATCACCGTTTCTGCCAGACGGAACTCAGTTTTGCCTTTTTGGGTTGATAGGTACAACCGCAACTCTTGCATTGGGCAAATAGAAGGGCAATTGACAACAGCAGGGAAAAAATGAGAATCAATTTCTTCATCTCAGAAACTAACTATAAATTAAAAACAGTAGGTCAAAATTAAAACATAATCTGCAAGAAAACCAAAAAATTCCGGAATCCATTTACAACAGAAATGCTCTGCACACAGAACCACCATTCGATCAACGCTTCATCCAAACGTTGTTGCTTCTAGCTGCCTTAGGTTTGTAAGTACATTCACTGCTCTTACATTGAGCAAAAAGCACTGCGACCAACAGCAACAGAGAAAAAATGACAATTAATTTTTTCATCTAAGAAAATTTCGGTTTACAAAAGTGGGAAAGTCAATTAAGCGTTAGTCCAATAATGAGCCGATGACGAGAATTGAACTCGTGACCCCTTCCTTACCAAGGAAGTACT
>JBAXUL010000123.1:0-10733 GCA_037129695.1 Prolixibacteraceae bacterium | reverse complement strand
GGCTTATTTGCAGAAAATCGATGTTGTACAAATAGAAGGTTTTCGAAAGATTGTGTGGGCACGGATTACAAATCCGCGCCAGCGACGGTAAAGATACAAATGCCACGAGATACAATAGCGCGGGAGGCGGGAAAAAATAATTGATATTTCCAGGACTTTGGAACTAACCTTAATAGACCACAAATGGTAGATTAACCTTGAAAAATTGATATATTTGTTCAAACTCAAATCATTATGCAAAAGGCGGAAATATTGAGCAAACTCAAGCACAGTAAAACTGAATTAACCAAATTTGGAGTTACAAGCATTGGATTATTTGGTTCTGTGGTTAATAATCAATCAAATAGGGATAGTGATGTAGATATTTTGATTGACTTTCGGTCTGATCAGGAAACGTTTGAGAATTATATGAATACTTGCAATTACCTGGAAGAAATACTAAAGGGCTGCAAACTTGATATTGTTACTGAAAATGGGTTAAGTCCGTACATTGGTCCCTACATCTTAAAAGAGGTGGAGTATGTCTAAAGAATCAATCGAGTACTTGAAACATATTTTGTTGGAATGTGATTATATCGTCTCAGTTATTAGACCGGAAACCAGCAAAGATGATTTTCTCAGGGATGAGACCATCAAGAGGGCAGTTGTCCGCAGTTTGGAAATAATTGGGGAGGCAACAAAAAAGATCCCTGCCGACATTAAGTTCAACTGGAGCAATATCTCCTGGAAAAATATGGCAGGAATGCGTGACCGTTTGATCCATGATTATATGGGAGTCAACTACTCCATCGTTTGGGATGTTGTAAAAAATATTATTCCGGAAATTAGAACTGAAATTCAGACAATAATTGGGCAATACAGTGAGAAACCTTAATCGCTTTTAGATTCTGCGATAAGTATTGTCGATGAAGTATTCTGTCTTGATAAACTGTCATTTCGTTTAAAAATAAACGAACTCCCCCGCTGAACTTTTCAGCAAAAAACCTCCAAAAACCCCAAAAAATCCTGGCATCTTCCAGTCGCAAAAAAAAACGCCTGCAATCCTGCCTTGTAGGTATCTGATTGTGAAAATATTTTCGGCAGGAGATCCTGTGAATCCATGGTTAAACTTGAGTTATCCGGTTTGTTCGTAAATCCCACAGGTTGATGCTGGCTGCCGGAAATACTGGCGGGGTTTTCAGCGGCTTTTTAAGCCAAGATATTCAATCCTGAAACTGAGATAGTGTAGGAGCCCTCGCTCCCGCGCGATTGTATCGCGTGGTTTAAAGAAAGTTATTCCCTATTTTTATGCCTCATCAGTTATTGCGTATTAATATGAGCAGTAACTATTTATATATCAGTTTTAGAGGCATGACAATCATCCGGTAGAATTATGGAGCAATAAAGTTATGGATGAAAAAATTGATTATATCCATAACATTCCGGTTGAGACACATTGGTTTTCAGGGCAGAGGATTATTTATATATCAGCGCAGCAGATAATACAGGTGAGAAAGGGATATTGGACGATGCGGTAGTTATTGGGTAAAGATACAAATGCCACGCGATACAACCGCGCGGGAGACGGGGGCAAACAGAACAATCCGGCCAATCAAATAATCGGAAATGAGGAGGATTGCATTCACTGAGAAAACCATCAAAAATTAGCGTACTTTTATTTTCCAAAACTCAGCGGGCATCTCAATGGATACTGGCAACCAGACGAAAGAACTTTTTTTATATGATGAGATGAAAAGGGGAAAGGAATATGCCTTTGACTTCTTCTTCAACTATTATTATCCGGGCCTGTGTGTGTATGCCCAAAAGATGATCTCCATTCCCGAACAGGAAGCCAGGGATCTGGTTCAGGATGTTTTTGTTAAATTCTGGAACGACCGCGAAAAGGCGGATATCCGGTTTTCCATCCGCTCCTATTTGTTTGCTTCTGTAAAAAACAGATGTTTTGACCTGCTGCGAAGGAAAGACAGGAATGTTAAAGTTCAGGAAATCACCAAGGAGAATGAGGTAGCTGATGAATATTTTGAAACGTTCGTTTTATCGGAACTCGAAGCCCTATTTAACAAGAGCCTTGAAAAATTGCCTGAACGTTGCCGCGAAATTTTTGAATTGAGTCGTTTACAGGGTTTAAAAAACCGTGAAATTGCCGTAATGCTGGATATCTCTGAGAAAACAGTAGAAAATCAAATAACAAAAGCCCTTCATATTTTAAGAATTGAACTTAAAGAATACCTGCCTCTGCTTATTCTTTTCGATCTTTTCCACTTTCTCAGATAGTTCTGTTTGGATTGCTTCACAATATCCTGAAAGTGCGTAGGGGGTAATTCAAGAAATTACGTCTTAACTAATATAAAAGCACCAAAGGAGTGGAAGACAAAGATTACCTATACAATTTGATGTCGCTGGAATATTCCGGCCAACTGGACAAGCAGCAAAATAACGATTTGCAGTCGTGGCTGGAAGCATCACCTGAAAATTTAGCTGAATACAAGGAGATTGCCAACCTGTTGTCTTTTTCCGACAGACTGGTTGCCATGAAGAAAATAGATGCCGGCAAGGATTTAATGATCGTCAGGAAGAAGCTCAATCAAGGTGGAAATTCCAATAGATTGCTCCTCACCTTTCAAAGGATAGCTGCAATACTTATACTGCCACTTCTGGTTTTCACCATCTGGAGCCCGTCTCACGTAAAGGAAATGCATCAATTGAGCATTGCCATGAGATGTGCTGAAACCTCCTTTGGTGTCCGTTCCCAAATCCAAATGAGCGATGGAACCTTAGTGTGGATGAATTCCGGCAGCAAACTTACCTATCCCGAATATTTTGATGGCGACACGCGTGAAGTAAAATTGACAGGGGAAGCTTATTTCCAGGTCAAATCTGACAGTGAACACCCTTTTTATGTGGATTTGAACGGGTACAAAATCAAAGCCACAGGGACCCGTTTCAATATCTCCAACTATGCGGGAGATAAGGAGATCTCTACGTTTCTGGAACATGGCAAAGTCTCAATGCTGATGGGCAGTGAAGAAGAACATGCTGAGCCGGTAACCTTAAATGAAAACCAAATTATTGTGCTGAACAAGTCTCATAAGAGCTACAAAATTCAAAACACGGATGGCAGCAAATACCTGGGATGGATCAAGGGCTTGCTGATATTGAAGAAAGACAGCATCAACAATGTGGCAGACCGGCTCGGGAGATGGTACAATGCAGAGATTGTCTATGATGACAAACTGGCAAGAAGCGGATATGTTTTCACTGCAACCTTTAAACAGGAAACTTTGGAGGAAGCCATGAAACTGCTATCCTACTGCACGCCGATCAACTATAAAATCATCCAGGGAACCCAGTTGAAAGACTCTTCCTTCAGCAAAAGAAAGGTAATCATCACTAAAAAATAGGCCTATAGATCAATCAAACATTAACTAAACACAAAAAAAAAGGGAAGCTTGCAACTCCCCTTCAGATTGCCCTGTGCGGACAGGACTTTATTAAATTATAAACTTAATACGTACAAATTTATGAAAAAAAATCATTCCCGGCACCGGGAAGAGGATTCTTACATCCAGATCACAAATTTTATTAGAAAGATGAAACTAACTCTCTTTGTTGTTTTACTCTCCATCATTCAAACTTTTGCAAATAGCGGGTACTCACAAAACACACGGTTTACCCTTGCAAAAGAGAATACTTCCATTGAAGAAGTTCTGGGTATCCTTGAAAAAAGCTCGGATATGTACTTTATCTACAATGGCAAACTAGTCGATGTTACACAAAAAGTAGCGATAACTGTCGAAAACGAACTACTGGAAGGTACGCTGAATGAACTGTTCAGGAATACAAATATTTCTTACAAGATATATGAACGCCAGATTGTTTTGTTACCTTCCAATGCTGTTGGCATCAGTCAGCAACAAAACCCTGTTTCTGGTACGGTAAAAGACTTCACAGGAGGGACCTTGCCAGGCGTTTCTGTGATCGTGAAAGGAACGACCAATGGGATCATCACAGATATCAATGGAAATTTTGCATTGGTCAATGTTCCGCAGAAAGCGGTTCTGGTTTTTTCATTCATTGGGATGAAATCGCAGGAAATTACCATCAATGGTTTATCGCCGGTGAATGTGATCATGGAAGAGGAAACGATTGGTGTGGATGAAGTGGTGGTGATCGGATATGGAACTCAAAAGAAGAGCGATATTACCGGATCAGTTACCTCCTTGCCCAAAGAGCGTCTTTCGCAACTTCCTGTTATTAATGTATTGCAATCGGTACAGGGAGCCGTTGCCGGTGTGAACATTACTCAAAGTTCTTCTGCGCCGGGAAGTGGAGTTTCTGCGCTAATTCGCGGGGTAAATTCAATCAGTGCTTCCTCCGGTCCTTTTGTGGTGGTGGATGGGGTGCCGCTCAGCACAACCGGTGGTTCACTTAACGACATCAATCCAAACGATATCGAATCGCTGGAAATATTAAAAGATGCTTCGGCTGTTGCCATTTATGGAACCCGGGGAGCAAATGGAGTGATCTTAGTCACTACCAAAAAAGGGATGATCGGCAAGCCGGTCATTAAGTTCAGCACCTATGGCGGGATTGAATCATTTTCGAATGTAGTGGAACAAATGGGGCCGCAGGAATATGTTCAAAAATATGCGGATTGGAAAGCTCAGGCCGGATCTAGTGATAAAAATATTCTGCCCAACCTGTACGAGCAACAAAATTATGCCAATGGAATAACTACAAATTGGCTCGATGAAATTAAACAGCAAGGAACCATTCAGAATTACAACTTGAGTATTTCAGGAGGAAGTGAGGCTGTAAAATATTATGTGTCGGGCGATTTTCTGGATCAAAATGGTGTCATTCAGGGATATAATTATCAGAGAGCCAGTATTCGTTCGAATATTACGGCAAAAATTTCTCCCTATCTGGATGGAGGTCTGAATATATTTCTGACCAATAATAATTACGATGGAGGCCGTGCCAACTTAGCGCAAGCCGGTTTGATAAGCCCTTATGGTTCGCTCAAAGATGCCAACGGAAATTATGAAGTCTATCCAATGTTTGGTGAGCTTGTTTATAAAAGTCCAATGTTGGGTTTAACCAGTACGCGCAACGACCGAAATCAAAACATCAATGCAAATGCCTATTTCCAGGTAAAACCGGCTTTTCTTCCGGGGTTCAATTATAAATTGAATGTGGGTTACAGTTTTGTTCCTTCTCAGTTTCAAAGTTATTTGGGAAGAAGCACAGGAGATTTGCTCGGTACGGCCTATGTTTCAAATACCGAAACAAGAAACTGGATTCTGGAGAACATATTTACCTACCACAAAAGCTGGGCAAAAAGCACACTGGATCTCACAGGGCTTTACAGTGCACAGCAAACAAACTACTTTTCATCAGGTACATCTGCAACCGGATTTATCAACGACCAGTTGTTGTTCAACAACCTGTCGTCTGCCTCGTCCGTGTCAGCGAGTACGCTGGCCTGGAAATCCAACCTTTTGTCTCAAATGATCAGGGTCAATTATTCGGTAGCCAGTAAGTATCTCTTTACACTTACAGCCCGTCGTGACGGATATTCCGCATTTGGTTCAAATACTTCGAAATATGGGTTATTCCCTTCCATGGCCTTGGGCTGGAATATCAAGAAAGAGAAGTTTATGGAGAACCTGCAGTTCGTCAGTAATCTGAAACTGCGCGCTTCCTATGGCCTTTCAGGTAATCAAGCCATCGACCCGAACGTCACTTCATCCACCGCATCAACCGTGCGCCTTCCATTTAACGGAATCAGCACAATTGGCGTATTGGCGAATATTCTCGGAAACAAAAATCTGACTTGGGAGAGTACCTATGGAACGAATGTAGGACTGGATTTTGAATTGCTGAAAGGGAAACTTTCGGGAACAGTCGATGTCTACTCAACGCATACAAAAGATTTATTGCTGTACCGTTCGATTCCGCTGATTACCGGCTTCGACCGCGTGCTTGACAACCTTGGAGCAGTTGCAAATAAAGGATTTGAGTTAAACCTGAAAGCAAATATTTTTTCGAGGGAGGGTTTCAGGTGGGAAACCAGTTTGAACTTTGCAACCAATAAGAATGAAATTGTTGATCTGTACGGCGATAAAAAGGATGACATAGGAAATGCATGGTTTATTGGAAAACCGGTCAGCGTAGTGTATGATTACAAGAAGGATGGCATCTGGCAGGTAGGCGAAGATGCTTCAAAGGTCGATCCATCGGCTAAACCGGGCGACATTAAATTTGCCGATACGGATGGAAGCAAAACCATTACTCCTGCCGACAAGGTAGTACTGGGACAGGCTACGCCTAAATGGACAGGCGGTTTAACCAATACTTTTCATTATAAGTCCTTTCATCTGAACATCTTTATCCAGACGGCCCAGGGTATGACCAAAAATAACAGCATGATGGATTACCGGGATTATGGAGGCAGACAGAACTTACCTTCAGGACTTGGATACTGGACGGCCACAAATAAAAGCAATACAAGACCATCACTCGCTTTCATCAATTCAAGGTATTATAATTATCCGGAAGATGCCAGTTATACCAGGCTGAAAGATATAACCATAAGTTTTGTGGCCAATTCAAAATTGGTAAATAAGCTAAAATTAGCCGGTTTAACCTTATATGTGACAGGCCGAAATCTGGTTACCTGGACAAAGTGGTACGGATGGGATCCGGAGGCTGATTACGACAGGTCGGCAGCCAGCACCAACAACAGTTATCCGTTGACGCGTACCTTCACCATTGGCACGAACATCACATTGAAATAATTATTAACCATAAACGAATTTCAGAATGAAAAATAAAATATATATAATGTATCTCATTATCATACTGGGTGTTTCCTCATGTGATAAAGCCTTTCTAGACGAGAAATTGTATTCCAACTTTAATCCGACTGAACTGAACAATGAATTGGGGCTGAATGCCGCTCTAATCGGACTTCAGAATCAATATTCATCCTGGCATACATTCATGGCCAATGCAGCTGGCGGCGGTCAGGGCTGGCTCGGTTGCTGGCAGATAGGTACCGACGTAGCCTTTAACAAGGCTCCCGCTGACAATGATCCCTGGATGGTTCCTTTCACCAATTACGAGAATCTGACTTCCACAGATCCTGCAGTATTGTTCGCCTGGAAATGGGCCTACAAAATCATCAACAATGCCAATTCAATTATCATTGTTGCTGATAATCCGGCAACTGCCGTTGCTCAGGCAACAAAAAATAAGATAAGTGGAGAAGCGAAGTTCTACAGAGCATTTGCTTATAATTCCCTGGTTACTCTTTTTGGAAAGGTGCCATTGATTACCACACCCGTTGATGGTCCCAAAACAGATTTTACGCGGGCACAAATTACTGATTTGAACAAGTTGATTGAGGATGATTTGGTGTTTGCAAAGAATAATTTGCCATCTGTTACCGATGTCAGCAGCAATACAAAGGGAAAGATGTACTCAAGAGCTCACAAGTCCATGGCATCGCAGTTACTGGCCGAAGCTTATCTGAGAATAGGTAAGCCAGATCTGGCAGTGGCAGAATGTGATGCAATCATCAGCAGTGGAAACTTCAGCCTGGTTAATCGTCGGTATGGCAGCAAAGCAAATAATCCAGGTGATCCATTTTCCGATATGTTTATTTATGGAAACCAAAGAAGATCACAGGGAAACACCGAAGCCATCTGGGTATTGGAAATGGAAAATCCAAATAGCGTAATTGGTGGAACAGGTTCAAATCTACCACCTACAAATACCAGTAGTGTAGAAATCGGATTCCCTCAGCAACGTAGAGTTTGGGGTTCAAGGTATCATCAGCAACCGGGCATGTTACTCTGCGATTCGCTGGGCGGACGCGGGATTAGCAGGATTGCGCTGACATCATGGGTGTTGACAGGTTTGTATAAGCCGGGCGACATGAGGAATTCAAGATATACACTTCGGAGAGATTACTTTTATAATGATCCGAAGTATGCAAGGTACGGCCAGAAAGTCAATATTTTTGAAGCTGGAATTGATACCAATCGTTATATCGTTCCTCACACCAACAAATGGGATCAATACGATGAGAACGATCCATTTGGAAGTGCGATGATTAAAGATATCATTGTGATGCGGTTGGGCGAAACCTACCTGTTGAAAGCAGAGGCTCAATTTAAACAGGGCAAGCTGGCTGAAGCGGCCCAGACCATCAACGTGCTGCGAGGCCGGGCAAATGCGAGCCCGATTACCAGCAGCGAAGTGACGATTGATTTTATTCTGGATGAAAGAGCCCGTGAACTTCTGGCAGAAGAAAACCGACGGATGACACTGATGCGCACCGGTCAGTTGTTGAACCGCGTGATTGGACGGGGACAAAAAATAACCGGTCTGACAAGCAAAAATGCATTGTTGCCAATACCGCTAACAGAAATAAATTTAAACAAGGACGGGGTTTTAGAACAGAATCCCGGATATTAATTTGGATGAGCTTGGGCGGAACGGTGTTATGCCGTTTCGCCCTTTTTTTATTTTCTGCAAAACTGACAAATTGATGTTCAGTTTTTTTACTAATAAAAAATCTATAAAATATGAAAATACAAATTTTAGTCCTGGCAATGATCTGCACATTGGCTGTTCAGGTGGACGCTCAAAGTATCAGGCGGGCTAAAACTCAAGACATCGCGTTGTTCCCACAACAAAATGAGTTTAGAAACGTGCAGAATATTTCAGGAATCTGGAAGTTTCAGAAAGACTCATTGGCCGTTGGCGAAACGGAAAACTGGCAGAATGGCTTAGCCAAAAGCTGTGACATTGCTGTTCCGGGAAGTTGGAACGAACAGTTTACTGATAGTCGCGATTATCTTGGACTAGCCTGGTACGAAAAGGAGGTATTTATCCCGGGTTCCTGGAAGGGCCAAAAAATTTACATCCGTGTAGGCTCTGCCAATTATGCTGCAAAAGTATTTGTGAATGGTAAGCCGGTAGGTCAACACGAAGGAGGCCATTTGCCTTTTGCCTTTAACATCAGTCCGGATATCAATTGGAATGGCCTCAACCGAATTTCCATCCAGATTGAAAATATTCTGAAACCAGGTCGGGTACCCACGGGTGGACTGGTTGCAGGCGGATTCTTTCAGAGCCTTCCCAGTGCGAATTTCGATTTCTTCCCTTATGCCGGGTTAAATCGTGATGTATGGTTGTATACTTTGACGCCGAATGCGAATATCCAGGATGTAACCTTGAATACCGGATTTGAAAATACAACCGGTTCGGTTCATGTGAAAGTGAATGTCGATGGAAAAGCTTCCGGAGGCAAAGTGAAAATCTCCGGAAATAATCAGGAATTTGAAACGGAATTTGTATTGAAAAATGGACTGGCTGAATTGGATGTAAAAATTCCGAAAGTACGCCTCTGGTCTACCGAAGATCCGTTTCTGTATAAAGTGAAGGTTTCCATTCTAAATTCGAAAAAAGTGGTCGATGCGTATCAACTCGAGACTGGCGTAAGAACCTTTACTGCAACCGATAAGCAATTGCTTCTGAATGGCAAACCAATCTTCCTGAAAGGATTTGGAAAGCATGAAGATTTTCCGATTTTTGGAAAGGGAACTGCCCTCCCTGTCATGATCAAAGATTATTCGTTGCTGAAATGGGTTGGAGCCAACTCTTACCGTACATCTCACTATCCGTACGACGAAGAATACATGAACATGGCCGACCGGAATGGCATTCTGATCATTGACGAAATACCGGCCGTTGGATTGTATTTTCAAGGCGATCAGGAAGAATTAAAAGCAAGGCAGGTTATGTGCAAACAGTATGTTCATGAACTCATCGCCCGGGATAAAAACCATCCTTCGGTGGTGATGTGGAATGTAACCAATGAACCTACACCACCAAACATCAGTATGTCCAGTTTGTCGTCCACCAATGTAAAAAAGGCAGATCCCCAATCAGTGGCCTTATTTAAAGAACTCTTCGACCTGGTGAAGGAACTTGATCCTGTCAGGCTGAGAACGCTGGTTGGCGTGATGGGTGGCCCGGTTGAATGGCTTGCATTGGGGGATGTTGTTTGCATCAACCGCTACTGGGGCTGGTACACCAATCCCGGTGATATCAAAACCGGAGCCAAAATGCTCAGCGCCGAACTCGATGATTTATACGGAAAATTGAAGAAACCCATTCTGATTACTGAATTTGGTGCCGACACCTATCCCGGGATGCATGCTGATCAGCCTGAAATGTTTACCGAAGAATACCAGCGTGATTTCATCAAAGCCTACCTTGATGTGGCTGATTCGAAGGATTTTGTGGCAGGAATGCATGTTTGGGCCTTTGCCGACTTTAAAACGGGTCAGGGTGTAATTCGGTTTGGAGGCATGAATTTCAAGGGTGTATTTACGCGCGACCGCAAGCCAAAAATGGCAGCCCATTATCTGAGAAAGCGTTGGACCGGACTTGAGGATTAAGGTTATACCGGGTGTAATTGTGACAGATATAATACAAGAATAATAACCCCCTATAATGAACCAAAAGGTTGATTGGAAAACGAATGGTTTTATTCTAGTGATTTGATTATAAAGTAGTTCAATTCATTAAGATTGAAACGAACCTCATTACTGGGTTTTCAAAACACAACCTCCAAAATCCCCTAAATCCGGGCACAATCAACAGAAGACACCTATCAGTTTAACTAGTAGGTGTCTTCTGTTGATGTATGTTTAACA
>JBAXUL010000122.1:0-10848 GCA_037129695.1 Prolixibacteraceae bacterium | reverse complement strand
TGGGACACGAAATTTTAAATTCACAACCCGTACTGGTTGAATACAACGAAAAGACTGACTGTGCCTTCTACAATTGTGTGGCCTCTTTTTCCAGACTTTTACCCGGAACGTTTGTGATCTATTATCCGTCTGATCTTCATACCGCAGTGACTGACCCGCTGGATTCAGGAACCGTGAAAAAGGTTGTATTCAAGATCATGGTTGAAGCCTGATATTTTTTACTTCCCTGCACAGTTCACCCAGCGATCCGATTTCAATAAGTTTTCCTGAATAGCTGAGCAACCAGCCATGATCAAGTTGATGGACCTGAATCTCTGGAATTCCGGAGGTGTCATCCTTTGTAATTACGTCAAAACCGAGGCGCTCCAGGGCTTTGGTTGCCCAAGACAATTCATTTTCTGTCGCTGTGAGTCTGATCCTGCCTTTGCTTTCCTTGCGAACCCTGAAATCACATTTATCAGAATCAAAAAAGAGATGTGGATTGTTGGAAAACAACGCTTCAAAATAACCATCTGAAGCCACCTGCTCAGGAATTCCATCAATCACCCGGTCGTTCAGCATCAACCAGATACGGTCGGCCATCGACAGTGCTGTATTCAGCTCATGGGTTGAAAAGATGATGCATTTCCCGTGTTCTTCTGCTAATTTGTGAAGAATACGTACGATTTCATATTTGTTCGAAATATCCAGGAAAGCAGTTGGTTCATCTAAAATCATGATTTTTGTATCCTGTGCCAGGGCCCTGGCAATCATGGCCCGTTGGCGCTCTCCGTCGGATATCCGGTTGATCAGCCTGTTTTCGTACCCGGAAAGTCCAACCTGATGGATCGCTTCGTTGATGATCTGGTGGTCTTTCCCATCAAGCTGACCAAACCAGTTGGTGTAGGGAAACCTTCCAAGTCCAACCATTTCCCGCACGGTGAGATTGGAAACCCTGACAATCTCGGTAGAGACAAAACTCATTTCCCTTGCCAACTCGACCGGGGTGTAATCAGAAGCCGAACGACCATGAATCAGAAGTTCGCCAGACAAGGGTAACTGAAAGCCGGATATGGTTCTGAGCAATGTACTTTTCCCGATTCCATTGCTTCCCAGTAAACCAACCATTTCTCCGCCGAAAGCCTTCAGTGAAACATCACTTTTGACCACTGCAGAAGCCGACGACCGTTCATGATAACCGATCGAAACGCCTTTACATTCAACGAAAATCTCTTCATTCATGTCAAAGTGCACCTATTTTTTTACTTTTGAATATAATCCAGACCACAATGGGAACACCCAGCAATGCAGTGACAGAATTGATGGGCAGGGTAATATCGTATCCAGGCAGTTGAGCAATCAGATCGCCTGCCAGCATGACCACAGCACCGAGTATCATCGTTGCAGGAATCAGGCGAACATGCAGGGGAGATCTGAAAAATTTCCTTGCCAGGTGAGGAACTATGATTCCGACAAATCCGATGGGACCGCAAAACGCAGTGATGCTTCCAGCCAGAACTGAAGTAGAGGCAAACACGAGCAGGTAAGCCAGACGCACATTCATACCCATACTTTTCGCGTAACTTTCTCCAAGAAGAAAGGCATCCAGAAATTTAGCCGAGAGAAAAGCAAGGATCAGCCCTGCCACTACGGAAGGAACAAGTACCATAAGCTGGTCGCGGGTGGTACTGCCGAGGCTGCCCATCGTCCAGACGATGAAGGATTTGAGAGATGATTCGCTGCTGAAATACTGAAGAACACTTACCACCGAAAGGATGGCGCTGGAGATCAGGATCCCGAGAATCAGCACCGTCATTAAATCACGTAACCTGGAAGCTATCAAAACGACCAGAAGCATCATGCAACCGGCACCTATCCAGGCAGCCATCACCAAACCCCATGATCCCGCCGTGGAAAAAAGCATGGCTCCTTTAAAAATCCATCCAGTGGAAAGGACAAAAAGGGCAACCCCCAAGCTGGCCCCTGAACTGACGCCAAGAATATCCGGACCGGCAATGGGATTCCTGAAAACTGTCTGCATCTGCAGGCCGGCCACCGAAAGTGCAGCTCCGGCCATCACTGCAGTAATCGCTTTGGGAATTCTGAACTGGTAAACGATGGCCGCTATCTGAGAATCTGCCGAAGAGGGATGGAATATCGCTGAAAAGGATTGAGCCAGCGAAATAGGAACTGACCCCGATAAAATATCGAGTACAAAGAAGAACACCAAAGTCAGCATCAGAAGCAAAAACCCCATGCCTGCTTTCATCGATTCATTATTGCTATTTACCGTCTTGCCATCCACTTCACGATTCTCCTTCCGTACCTGTAAAACTATTTATTTTCCTCTGGTAATCCCAATTTCGGGATTAGGTATTGACTATTTTTCTTTCTGCCACCGGTTGTCCTTTCGTCGTTTTCCGGATTCACTTTACCTGCTGATAATAGTAAAACTCTTTGTCTGAGCGGAGTTTGGGATGAAAAATCTTAACCAGGTCAGACAGGATAAGATCGGGATGAACAACGCCACTCTCCCAGTAATCGTTACCTCCGCCAGGTGTGGAACGAAGGTTATTGTTGAATATGTGCAAACCCTTTACTGCAGGAAGTTCTGAAAACCGGGGATCAAATGAGATCAGTTCTTCCAGATTTTGGACACTTCCGCAATTGATCCACCAATCTGCTTTCGCAGCACGAAGAAAAACTTCTTCCAAAGATACAGGAAATGCCTCCGCAGATTGATTCTCCTTCCATAAAAATTGTCCACCCGCGTCTTGTATCAGCATGGCAAGGTTGGACTGACCTCCTGCGATCCACCAGGTATCCTTGAAAGGCAAGCCAGTCAATACGGAGGGTTTCTCCGATTCGTTGGCAACAACGGACTTGATCGCTTCGTAATTGCTCTTTATTTGACCGAAAATAGAGTCTGCCTGTTGTGTTTTGTTGTAAAAAGTTCCGAAAAATTTGATCCATTCGGCTTTTGCAAGCGGACTTTTTTCAAGATATTCTCCTACCAGGACAACCGGAATACCCAGATCACGAAGTTTGTTGATCTGTGCATTAATCTCGGAACCAACACCATAGGCAAAAACCACATCCGGTTTCAATTGAACAATCATTTCATAATTGAGTCCCTGTTCATTGCCGACTTCACGGATACGGTTTTCGGCTACACCCTTCTTCAATTCCCGATTGGTCAGATAGGCAGTTCCCGACAACCCGGAAACCGATGTTGTCTCTCCCAGCGCGTCCAGAAACCCAATATGGGTAGTGGATAGACAGACCACGTTTTTAACCGGAGTGAAAAATATTTGCTTGGCTTGTAACTCTGCCGGAACCGGGTCACCCCTTCTGACCAGATAGTATTCGAAAATGTTGTTGCTTGATTTTTGCCAGGGATCGATAACGGTCAGTTTTTTTAGGGTGCCAATTTGCTGAATGGTAAATCCTGTTGCATAAGCTGTTGGCCGTAAATCTCCTTGCTTGCCGGCTAACTTCCTACGCTCAGGTCCTGAGAAACAGCTGCAGAAAAAGATCAGGCAAGCGAAAGCAAAAACGATTCTGGACTGCATATGGATGTATTTTTGGCAAAATTGGGTAAAATCTATCTGCTTCGAATCACCTTTACTTTCATTACCTCGCGTTTGGAGCTTGTCTCCACAGCGATGCAATAGACAGATGATTCAAGTGCACTGCAATTGAGTTCCATGGGGGTAGTTGTCAGCATACGTTCATTCTCAGATATTTTTCGTCCCATTATGTCATAAAAGATAACCCTTCCATACTCCTCTTTCCCTGTATTGACCAAATAAAGCAGATTCGTTGTGAAATCTGTTGGATAGTATACTTTGAACTGACTGTTCCCAACCGGCACTGGTGCAGGAGGAGTCTGGGCGAAAGTCGTACTGCATCCGTAGGCATTGATCAGAAGTGATGTTTTCAGATTGATCTCAGGTACCCAGTAAAAGGGTTGCCAGCTTCCGTTCACAAAACAAAATGCTTTGTTGTTATCGTTATTAAACCGCTGTGGTGCATGGTACAATGCAATCGAATCACTGGTATTGCTGTAATTAATATTGTATCCGATAAAAAATTTGCCGGTAATTTCAAGTGGCTGATCCAATACAAAGAAATTCAATGCCCCTGCTTTCAATGAACTAATCGGTAATTTAATGGTTTTAAGAACGACACCCGGTAAGCCGGAATTTTCGTTGATCTTGTAAAACTGGAACTCAA
The DNA here is from genome assembly GCA_037129695.1 of Prolixibacteraceae bacterium. Classification (GTDB taxonomy): domain Bacteria; phylum Bacteroidota; class Bacteroidia; order Bacteroidales; family Prolixibacteraceae; genus CAINVV01. Next base: position 6,633 of record JBAXUL010000122.1, on the reverse strand, counting down.
CCGTACTGTTGGTGTTGTTCACTCCGGAAATGGCTTTCGCAAAACCCGCCGAAAATGCCGATATGGTGGTTTTTTCCGTTTGGTCAAACTCCTGTGCATAGGAAGTAATTCTCAGCGAATTGTGCCCTGACACATAACCTTTCCCATTATTAATTTTAACCAGCTCATATTTTTCTCCCGGACTAACGTCCGAAATTTGATTACAGGCTGAACCTGAAGCGATGGGATCGATCGATTCAATCCTGTATTCTCCGGTATTGGATGGATCAAGCCACCTTTTCAGTTGTTTGGTGACAGGAGACGAATAATCCCACTGATAATGAAACATCGCAAAATAGTCGTTGATGGAGTTTTCGCAGGTAGCGGTACCCCCTGTCAGAGAACCAATGATGAGATTGGCATTGTTGAAGAGAGGACATCCAGATGACCCTGCTTCTGTGGTTCCGATGTCCCACTTCTTAACCAGCCAAAAACTGTTGTTGAGTCGACCCGTTGCACTATAGGTGGCAATACCCGGAGCATCACTGTCGATGGAAACCTTCTTGACATCTCCTTTGGGATGATGAACTGTTCTGGTATAGGGAGAAACACTCAGGCTGTGATCCCAACCGGCATAATAGGGCCTGTACGACGGCGGTGGAGGCATTTCAAGTTCAACCAGCGCGAAGTCAAGGGAATCAGACCGGGCTCTCAAAATTGAACCTGTCATAGATTGGTCTATATATCCATTCAGACTGCCATTCGTTCCACAAAATGAACTTTCATAATTGAAAGTAAAAACAGTTTGTTGGGCATCTTTTGCAGTTAAAATACAATGACCTGCGGTGATGAGGTAGGGAGTTTTGTCGCGAGAGGTGTTGTTCACCAGTGTCCCTGTACACAAATCCATTCCTGCAATGACCAATTGTACGACCGCCTGTTTCTCCTTAGCCATCACCATGGCATCCCAGCAGTAGACATCCATGTTACAGGCACCGGATTCTCCAAGCGGACGTCTTCCTATCATATTTTTATAGTCGTGGTTGACTCTCGAAATATGAAGATCTCCGTGGGTGGAAACATTAACAGGTTCGTTGTATTCAACAATGATCTCCTCACCGGGCAGGGGCGAAACAGGCAACATTCCGGATGACTGCTCATTGTTGGCCGTGAAGGCTCCCCTTAAAATAGTATGGTCGGGTGAATAGATAAAAATGGAGGCCCCGGTAGGAAGTATGGCACGATCGAAGAGAATATTCAGTGAGTAGGCACCCTTGGAGAGAATGGCCACCCGCCAGATATTGACACCATCAGCCTGATCCCAGACACCCGAATTGTCGGGACTGATGTCAACATCAAAACCAACGGCAAATCTGTATTTCTTATTGGGTTCTTTGGATTGGATATCTTTCAGCTGAAGTTCTTCATTGTTGACAGGCGACATTCCGATGACAGGAAGCGTAGATTTTAAGCTCTTCAGCAAAGTAAAAGATGCAGGCGAACCACCGTAAGATATCTGACCTTGGCAGAGATAAGAGAAAATCGGGGTGATGAATAGGATAAGGCAGAGAATTCGCTTCAGCATCAATGATTGATTTACGCAAATATATAATTTATCATGAAAAGATCAATCCCCCCTATTTTTTGAAATGCTTATCGGCAAAATTCATAAAACATTTCCAATCGTAGGGTTTCACATCATGCTTCCCCGGACGGATATGGTAACCAATGGTGCCAATCACCGGAGTTTCCAAAGCCGGCATAACCCTACCGGGAAAGCCCTCCGTCTGCAGTAACTGGTAAACCGGAGAAGCTGCAACACAAGCGAGAAAGGATCCTTTCGGATCACCCCACCGATCTTCTTCTGCAGTTGAAACATAAAGGGGACGGGGTGCAATCAGTGCCAGCAATTCATGCTGATCGAATGGCAATGACTCTTCCTTGTTGTTGTATTTCTTGAAATTACCACAAAACCAATGGGGAAATGCCTGGTTGGTTCGAGTGATTGTCTCACCGTATTTCCGCATCGACAAGGCTGCGCCGCCACTGCCAGATTCGTTGGAAATGACAATGGCAAACCTTGGATCAGAAACACCTGCCCACAAAGCCGCTTTTCCTAACCGGGAATGACCCAATACGATCACCTGTTTTGAATTGACCTCATTGATCTTTTCAAGACAATCCATTACCCTGGATAGTCCCCATGCCCAGGCAGCAACGCTTCCCCATGAGGAACTGTCGCGTTGAATCTTAAAAAGCGAATGAACACCATTATGAAAGCCATCGTCAAAATCGGGATCGACATCACCGTAATACAGGGTAGCCACACCGTATCCTCTTTGGATGATCTCACTGACAGGCCACGAGGCTGCATCAGATCCTCTGCCGGCTTCAGTCGAAAGGTTTTTGGTGATGCCGGAAGCAGGATTGTTCCTGACCCAGGAGGTTGCAATCTGAATGCCGGATTCTGCTGAAACCGTGTGGTTACCACTGAAATTATATCCCAAAAACAGAGAGGCCTTTTTCTCCGATTTCGGCAAATAAATGAGCAAATTCAAGGCGATCTCATTCCCTTCCCTGCTTAGGATGATCCGAATTTCTTTTCTGACAGCCAATCCATTACAAGCATTTTCATCCTTCGAAATTTCTGTAATTGTACTCGTCACTTTTCCATCAGGTACTTTTCCATACATCTCTTTCTCAAAGACCGCAAACAGCTCTCTCCTGCGGTTCACCCAATCCTTGGACGACTTGACAGGCTTCCCGTTATTAAAAACCAATGCATCAGGCAAGCTGTAGACAGGGATTTTTGATTCATCATAATTGGCAACAAATGTCTGTGCGTGAAGAACCGTGGAATAGATAAAAAGGAATAAGAGGATGAAAGCGGTTTTCATAATCGTTATGTTAATGGTCAGGAAAAATAAAAATGGCTTTAGCTGGAAAATCAGGTATTTTACCACGAACAGGGTTCTGGGATAAGAAATCTATATCAAAGAATTAGCTGCAAATGATCCGGTCACTTAAGTTAAACAGGAAATTCTTCAGTCAATCCTGTCATATACCCGTGGTTCCACTTCGCCCCGGGCCACCATCAAGGCATTCATGGCCAAGGCCTTGAGTTCATCCTGACCGGCATAAACCGAGACAGGCGCAATAAATTCGACCCTTTCGCGGATCAGCGACATCATTCTTCTGTCGAAGGCGATACCACCGGTGATCAGGATTCCATCGATCCGGCCTTTGAGCACTGTTGCCATTTCACCGATGGACTTGGAAATCTGATAAGCCATGGCTTCGTGGTAAAAAGTAGCCTTTTCGTCACCTTTTCGCACAGCAAGTTCAACTTCGCGGGCATCATTGGTTCCAAGATAAGCAACAAATCCTCCGTTTCCCGAGATCATCGACATCACCTCTTCATAACTGTATCGACCGCCAAAACAGAGCTTGACCAGATCACCCACAGGTAACGAACCGCTCCTCTCCGGGGAAAACGGGCCTTCTCCATCGAGGGCATTGTTGACGTCAATCACCCGGCCATGCTGGTGAACACCAACCGAAATTCCACCTCCAAGGTGAACGACAATCAAATCAAGCTCTTCGTAGGGCTGACCAACTTTCATGGCATGTTGCCGTGCAACCGCCTTTTGATTCAATGCATGAAAAATGGAACGCCGGGTAAAGAGCGGGTGCCCCGACACGCGTGCAATTCCGTCCATTTCATCCGTAACAACGGGGTCTGCGATCAATGCCAGCATTCCCGGGTGCTCACGGGCAATTTCAAAGGCAATCATTGAACCGAGATTGGAGGCATGAATTCCCATGATCCCTTCCCTGCAATGTTGCACCATCAGCTCATTGACGAGGTAAACTCCGGATTCGAGCGGGTAAGTCAGCCCCCCGCGTCCAATGACGACATGAACCTCGTCGAGCGACAAACCCTCCGTTTCAAGTTGTTGTAAAATACTGTTTCTCCGAAAGTTATACTGATCCGTAATGGTATGATAGGCTGCCAGATCATCCAGTGAGTGATGTAATGTCTTGAGATATATACAGATGGAATTTTCATAAATGGCAATCTTCGTGGTGGTTGACCCCGGATTAATCACCAATATTCTGACAAGATCTGAACTGTCCATGAAATCAATTTTTAGGATACAAGTGAGGCTAGTGCGATGGAATATTGTTTGGTCAGGGTCGAATCACCCCTTGAAGTCAGTACGACAGGAACCTGCGCACCGACCAGCATGGCCGCAGATTCGGCTTTGGCCAGTTTCATGTTCGTTTTGTAAAATACATTTCCGGCATCAAGATTGGGAAAAAGAAGACAGTCAGCATCTCCGGCTACTTCACCAGTGAGACCTTTGATCTCTGCTGCCTCTTTGTCAATGGCGATATCCAGGGCAAGAGGTCCGTCGATGATACATCCGGTAATCTGACCCCTCTGTCCCATTTTGGACAACAAGGCGGCATCCCTGGAAGATTCAAGCTGCATAAGTACCTGTTCACTCGGCGCAATGACCGCCACTTTGGGCAGATGAATTCCCAAGGCATTGGCAGTTTTAGTCATGTACCTGATAAGCTGAACCTTCTGGCCTAAATCAGGCAGAGGCAGAACAGCCACATCGCTGACGATCATCAACTTATAATAATTTGGATTTTGAATCACGGTGACATGACTCAAAATATTACCGGGTTCAAGCAATCCCTTCTCTTTGTCAAGAATCGCCTTGATAAATTTATCGGTACTGATCAGGCCTTTCATCAGGATATCCCCCTCTTTCCGACGTATCATCTCAACGGCCAGAACGGCTGCAAGCCTGTCGTCAGGTTGGTGAATCACCTTCAGAAGCGAGGTGTCAACACCCAAATCAGAACATATTTTACTGATAACATTCTCATCTCCAATCAATACCGCATTGATCAGTCCTGCCACAACTGCATTGCAGGCTGCTTCGACAGAATGACTGTCATTGGCACTGACAACGATTAAAGTTCGTTTGGAACGTTGGCGAACTGCCGGGAATAGTTCTTCTAAATTTCCAATCATCAAAGTCTCATTTTAGTTTGGCATTCCTGTCAAAGATACTTCAATAGTTTGAAAGGTTTAAAATGATTGAAAAATTGCGTGGATTTCATGTTCCCACTTGTCCATCATTTCAACCAAATCAATTTGCAATCAATCAGCCCTACTTCATGCTTTCCTCAATAATCCTTTGTGTATCAATTGCGATCATCAATTCCTCATTTGTTGGAACCACCATGACTTTGACCCTTGCATCTTTTTTACTGATAACCATCTCCTTGCCACGTGAACCGGTATTGATCTGCTCATCCAGCTCAACACCCAAAAATTCTAGACCTTCACAAATCCCGGTCCTGGTGGTATCTGAGTTTTCACCGATTCCACCCGTAAAAATAAGGACATCAATGCCTCCCATAGCTGCAGCATAGGATCCAATGTATTTTTTGACCCGGTAATCAAACATTTTGATGGCAAGCATGCAACGTTCGTTGCCATTGCTGGCAGCTTCCCTTATCTCCCGCATATCAGACGAGATACCACTTACACCCAGCAAACCGGAATGTTTATTAAAAAGAACGGAAGTTGATTTCGTTCCGATTTTCTCCTTGTCCATAATAAAGGTTACTGCGCCCATATCTATGTCGCCGGAACGTGATCCCATGATCAGTCCTTCGATGGGCGTAAATCCCATCGAGGTATCCACCGAAATTCCGTCTTTGATCGCACATACAGAAGCTCCGTTACCCAGATGGCAGGTAATTATTTTCATACCTTTACAATGTTCTCCCAAAATTTCGCAGGCCCGTGCTGATACAAACCGATGGCTGGTTCCGTGGAAACCATAGCGGCGTATTCCGTATTTCTCATAAAGTGCGTACGGAATTGCATACATGTAGGCATGCTTTGGCATCGTTGTATGAAATGCCGTATCAAATACAGCTACCTGAGGAATGGAAGGAATCAAAGACCTCAGTCCATAAATTCCCTTCAGGTTGGGCGGGTTATGGAGCGGTGCCAGTTCCGTGTATTTCTCCAATGCCTGGATTACCTCTTCATTGACAAGTTTGCTCTCTTTAAACAATTCTCCTCCGTGAACAACCCGGTGACCTACTGCGCTGATTTCCTCGAGGGTTTTGATACAACCATGCTTGACGCTGGAGAGTACCCCCAGGATATATTCGATACCTATTTTATGATCAAGAATCTCCCCTTCAAAAATCACTTTTTGGCCGTTCTCCTTCTCATGCTTAAGAAAGGATCCCTTCATGCCAATTTTTTCGACAATACCCTTCGCGATCAAGACATTTTCTGCAAGGGAGAAAAATTGATATTTGATGGATGAACTGCCGCAATTAAGTACTAATATTTTCATACGAATCTGTTTTTTTAATGGCCTGATGTAATTGAAGATCAGTGAAGCCCAATGCCACAAAGATCCTCTTCATCCTGACTGGTATTGTTTAATTGTGGTATTTAATGAAAATCTGTTTTTAACGGTCAAGGATCAATCCTTATATTCTTTCTGTTGCAAGTGGCGTTGATCCAATGATATTTCCCTTTTCATCATACTTGTAAAATCCCCAGCAAACATGTTTGCCGTAGCGTTTTGCCCGGTTCAGTTTCTTGAT
>JBAXUL010000121.1:0-11031 GCA_037129695.1 Prolixibacteraceae bacterium | reverse complement strand
TTTGGTATTAGGTCGTTACGTATCAAATCAATTTTGCCTGACCAATCAATATCAATAGCCTAAAATACCTGGCATTCCAGGTGGGTTATGTATTTTGGACACTACATAGCGCGACCCTTTCCATCAACTGGTCTGTTTCAATTGTCTCTGGAAAATGAGTTTATTTGACTTTTGGTGCACCTTCCTGACTGGATATCATCAGATTAAGGATTTTTCTTCCGGGCGCAGTACCCTGATTTTTCATTCAGTAAATTGGAAGGAAACGGCTTAATCGTGCAGTTTATACATGACAGGTGATGGTTCTCAATTTCTCTCCCACACCAGTTTTTTTCCGAATCCAAGCCGGTTGTCGGTCATCTTCAGATAATCAATGGATAGGATCCAGAGTGTTGTGTCCATCAGTGCGGCAAAAGGGAATCTCTTCAGGTAAGCTGAATTGGCCTTTTCAAGCGAATCGCCTTCCGTAGGCAGGAGTATTCCTGAAAATTGAATACCCTGAATCTTGCCGATAATACCGGTTTCCAGCACGACATTGCCGGCAACCTTGTTGTTGAGAACAACTTCCCGGATGTGGCGGGTTTCGTATCCGGATGTAAAGACAAAACTCATCTGTTCTTCCTGAAAGGCATAAAAGCAATTGGCCACCCATGGCTGGTCGCCGGATAGGGTTGCCAGAGTAAGTACATGGTGTTTCTTGAGGAAAGAGGTGATTTTGGGATCGGGTTGCTGCATGGGTACAAAATTAATAAAGATTCTACCTATGGCAACAGGCTGCTTCGCTGTGCTCGCAATGACGGTTCATTTCCTGATTAGACAGTCGGAAGAAGGGGGAAAAAGAGGGCGGCTTGCCGCTCTCTTTTTCCCCCTTCTTCCGACATATCCCATTAATTATCATTTTATTGCGAGCACAGCGAAGCAATCTGCCGCCTTCCATTTTGTAATCCGGGAGCACCTCACTTCTTCACCTTAATCACACTGATTTGCTTGATATTGGTCACATCCGAATAGTCATACTGATAGAAGCCGTCGCTTCCGATCATTAGCAGTGACTTTCCCAGCGGGATGACATCGTAGGCCTGAATTCCGGGAAATTTAGCCAGCTGATGTTCAACGATCAGCAGCGGATCGGCGGAGTTGTATATTTTCAGACCGGAACTGCCGTCACAGACAAACAGAATATCTCCGCTGATACCTACACCGTATGGTCCGTCCATGGTGTACGAACGGAACAAGGCGGGCTTCAGGATATTGGTCACATCCAGCACATCCAGCCGGTTAATGTTGCTGCCACAAGCATTTCCACCACGGATGGTCACATAGGCGCGGTTGCCCTGGACGACAACAGGATCGCAGCCTGTAGCATGCCAGAAGGTGGACAGATAGACGGGTTTGTTGACGTCGGACAGGTCATATACCAACATTCCGTTGGTTGTTCCAAGGAACATGTTTTTCCCGTAAAGGAACATGGTTTCTATGCCCCAGTTGACCTGCGATTTTGAAGACAAGGCCGGTTTATTTGGGTCGGTAAGATCGAAATTGTAATACATATAGGTATCCACCGCAACAAGTGAATTGCCGGTTAGTCCGAATCTGGCCATGGATCCACCGATACCTGCTGCCGAAGTACCCTGATTCGTGCTGCCGGATGAAGCTGCATCCGCCATGGCGCTGTATTTGGCTCCGTAATAAATCGGATAAATCGGGTAATTGTTTGTCTCGATCTCTTTGCGGATCGTTTGGACTTCCCAGCCTACCACCACTCCTTTCGTATTGTCTACCTGTCCAACGCGGTATCCGGTCTGGTCGTAGGCAGGCACCGAATAGGGGAATACACTTTTCACCCTTCCAACTTCCCTGGGTTTAGCCGGATCTGTGATATCAATGGCCACCAAATCGATGTAGCTGTCGGCATACATGATGTTGTTCCTCACAGCCATATCCACATTGCCGGGGATATTGATGAATCCGGCATACTGTGGGGAAGCGGGATTGGAATTGTTGTATACATGAATCCCCTTCATGATCTCATTGATGAAGATGTAGTTGCCAAACGTGTATATTTTGCCGGGTTTGACGAGATCCTGCTGACTGACGACTTTCACGGAAGCCCTGAAGTCCTCATAACCCAGGTAAACGGGTTCGAGTGACTGGTACTGTTCTGTGAACTTGTCCTTGCAGCCAGCAAACAGGGCAATCAGCAGCAAAATTGAAATTATCCTGTATTGATTAAATTGAAATTTGGTCATGGTTTTTTCGATTAGAATTCATTCTTACAATCCATTGTCAAATGTCCATTACTTGAATAGCAAGCCTACTTTCAAGGACAGACGGTTGTAATCAACTTCAAGTCGATAATTCTCGTCCTTCCCGTAGTTGTGCCGCATGTAACGGTAGCCGGCGCTAAATACAAGGGCGAGGTTTTCATTCAGTTGCGTCTGGATGCCAAAGGAAGGATTGATCAGAAAACCGCCCCTTGCAGACATGTTCTGGCTTACAGAAGTCTGATAGTATCCCGGCATAACAGCGATGTCCGTGTAACCGTAATAGGTGTTTTGCTGGGTGTAACTGCCTCCCAGGGGAATGGAATATCCTGCTTGTACCGACACAAACGGAAGCGGACCCTGGTGGGGGATGTAATACCTGAAATCGGCAACGACAGGCAGGTAGGTGTCGTTTAAAAACTCAATACCAACACCTATCCCGGCTGAAAAGTTGCAGGGGAATTTCCAACTGCTGATGTTCATCATGGTAAAAGCAGTCTTGTTCACATTGTTGGAATTGCCTGCCAAAACGCCCATTTCGGTGAGGTTAAAGTATCCGTTCCCGAATGGTGTCTTCACTTTTTCCACCGCTTTTTTCTGTCGGCTGATACTGTCTATCTGGTCATATTTGAAAACCCAGAGACTTCTGTCGCTTGTTTTGAGCTTGATCAATTTGCCTGCATCTTCCAAAACAATGTTTCCTCTGATTACACTTCCATTCTTCAGGAACACAATATCTTTCTTGCCATGTTGGGCAAAAAGTGTCAGTCCGGCGAACATGACTATTAGTAGGAATGATATTCTCATGATTTAATTGGTTGTTAACGGATTTTCAACTTTCCCTGCGAAAAGAATCGCACCGGTATCTTCTTCCGTGATAAAAAACAGAAAAGGACGGGTTAAATAGAAGGAGGGAGGATCTACCGGCATAGAAGTAGTCCCAATGCCGATGGAGGTGACTGCCGCAGCTTCCGTTCCGGATTCCGAGACATCGATGTATGTTTTGTGAATGACTTTTGTGATGTAGAGTTGATTTTCGGCATTGATGGCCGAGAAGTTGGCTCTGTTGGGATCAAAGGCGATATCCATGCCCAGTGAGGAGAGTATTCCGTTGAGCGTGATGTCCCACGAGAATTTCCATTTGGGAATCCAGACCGGTATTTTTGATTTGGTCTTAAGGGCGGCATTCAGGGTAATCCAGTTCCCCGGGTTCAGGGTGGAAGCCAGTTGATCTGGCGTGGTTCCTGCATTCGGCAGCAACAGAACCATTTGAAATTTTTCTGCTCCGTAAGGCATTTTCAATGCTTTGTATCCCGACTGAACGGTATAGCCAAAACTATTCTCCATTTTCATCATGGGTACTGAAACTACTTTCTTGTCGGTGCAAGTAAACGGTTCATTCACTGTTTTGGAGGTCTCGAACTGGTATTTCCATTTGCCGTTGAAGTAGATGGCATTGATCAGAAACATGATTTCGTTACTGGAAATGCTTGACAGAATGGTGGGTATTTTCCCGTTGGTTTTGTCGCTCACCCATTGGTTGATGGTCGTTAAAGCTGCCGGATTGAAATCAAGTTTTGAAACCTGTGCCTTGTAATAAGTTTGATTGGTGGCAATAAAAGGATCGAGGACTGCAAAATCCTTTCTGATCCAGATTGAGTTGGCAATGTTCATCACCACATTCGGATCTGATTTTTGCAATGCCGTCGCCAAATCAAGACTGATGGTATTGATCTCGTCCCTGGTCAATCCTTCCAGGCCAAGGGTTTTCTGGATAGCTGCAAGTGTCGTTCCGGAGGCCCCATTGAGTGTCATGGAAAGTGCTGTCGAGATACTCAGTGGAGAAGCCATTCTGTTTTCGATGGTGCCATCCAGACTTTTACCCAGCATGGAAAAACTGAACGCATTGCTTGCCTGGACCAGTTTCAGAGATTTGTCATTCAATACGATGGGATCTCCTCCGATGACATTTTCCGAGGTTTTTGAACAACTCATGGTGAAGAAGAGTGAGAAAAAGAACAAAACAAAGTATTTTGTATGCATCTCAAGTAATTTTAGTAATTATTTAATTCCCTTCATCCAATCAGCAACCTCTTTGGCATTCGGGGCCAGGTTCTCCTGCGACCAGTCTCCTGTCATATTGAGGATAACCCTTTTGAATCTGTTGCCTCGGGATTCATAGATATAGAAGGCATAAATGTGCTCTCCCGCATCGGCCATCAGATTGGAAGGTTTTGACATTGATCCGGTGACACAGTGAAGTGCTTTGCCGGCATAATTGTCAAAATCACTTGCTGAAACCTTAGCCATCACCGAATCGCAGGCAGCCATATTTTTCTGCATGTCTGATGCGGTGACATAACCGAGCGAATCAGGGAAAACCCATTTGGCACTCTTCTGAAATCTTTTGACCTGACCGGAATGGTCAAGCATCCAGCCGTTGTGGTTGTAACCCCAGGCATAATTGGTGTATTCCGACTGAAAAATAAGGATGTTCGTATCCTCTGACCAGATATCATCCGGTAGCAGGCATCCTGATAAGGCGGTCACCAAAACGAGTGCGAGGATTAAATTTTTCATCGAACCAATTTTTTGTTTTTATCCATACGAAACTGTAGGTCTGAAACGCTACAATGGTCCTTCAGTATTTGAAATATTCTGTTTTAGTTTTCTATTAATAGGCTGTTGTGGCTGCCAGGTAGGTCTTTTTACCACGAAGGACACGAAGTACGGACAAAGGTCATGATCAGATGAGCGGGACCGTTAATTTTTGGTGGTCTTCTTGTGCTTCGGGTTAAAAAAGTCAACAAGTTTAGAAAGACAATTACATTTTCTTAAACAATTATTGTACCAGATTTTTCAAAAGGATACCTTGAAATTAATACCTGTGGTGGTTTGGTTCCAACTGCCGGATGGCTGACCCGGAGAAGGAATTCTGGCATAGGGTTCAAAATGCATAAGCATCCTGTCAGACAGTTTAGTTTCAAATCCCACCATTAAATTGATTCTGCCGGCCAAATCAAATGTCTGGGAAGGTGAAACCGAATTTTGCGTCACTGATACCTGACTGACGATGTCATACGTCTTCACATCACTGCCTCCTACTTTCAGGGATACCGGAACCAGCATGTTGGAATATTTTGTGTTGACATCCTGCTGATTGAGATAAACCAGAGAGGATACTCCTGCTGAAACGTACCAGGAATTGGATTTGACTGAAAAAAACTTCCAGATAATGTTGAGCGGTACATCCAGGTTGATCAGCGTGGACTTCGTCTCATCCTGCGGAGCAGTGGTGGAGGTAACAATTCCGGCTATTTTCTGCGCTACATGCTGGTTTTGAACCTGCAAACCTGTGGATAACAGGAATCTGGAAGACAGGGTGATATCCGCACTGACCCCACCTGTGAAATCCAACGAACCCGACGTTTGGGCAGAATTGACACCGGGAGAGAAGTTGATTCCAAAACGCACCTTTCTGCCGGAAACTGACGCTATCTCCTGGTTCTCTTGTAGGGGCGCTATATTCAGAATAGTGCCGGAAGATTTTCTTGAGATTGAGTCTGCACTGTTTTTTGCCGTATCTGCTTTATTTTTATTTTGCTGGCTCGGCATGCCGGATGCAGGTGCGGAGGTCTTGTTGGCGGAGTCAGCTGCAAAACTCAAAATGGGTTGATTTTCTGAAGGTTTGTTGACTTTTTCAGCCATGGATTTTTTCTGCAGGCCGGAATTGCCTTTCGTTGAGGTACCTACCAACATGTTCTGGCTGTGGCCGGATCTCAGGGAGGCTATCAAAGGAAATGATTTTTCAGGCAACTTATTTTCGATGGGCGGTTTGTCTGCAGAAACAGGAACGCTTTTTTGAACCACCGTTTTTTGAATATCCCTCTTTTCAAAACGGAGATAATTAAGTCCGCCAAATCCTATCAGCAAACAGGCTGCGACTCCTGAAGCAATCAGTAAAAAATTTTTCCTGTTGTTTTTCTTTCGTTTTTGCAAAAATATCTCCCAGGAACCCTGAATATAGGCCTCTTCGTGTTGATCCAGCGATTCCCTGATGTGGTCGAAGATTTCGCTTTCGGCTGTGAATTTTTTCTTCATTCTTCTATGTGGTTAACCGGAAACAATGCTCTCAATTGTTTTTTGGCTCGTGTTAAATAGACTCTCGATGAACTGACCGGAATGCCAAGTTGGTCAGCGATCTCTTCATGACTGTATCCTTCAATTTCGTACAAACAGAATACAGTTTTATGGAAATGCGGCAACAGGTTCAATATTTCAATGATATCCTGAACTGCCAGAAGGCTTATTGCACTTGGTGCTTCGTCGTGAATTGGGTATTTCTCCGGTTCAACAAAAAGGTGATTCTTGTTATTTCGTCGCAAATGATCGATGGAAGTATTGATCACAATTTTACGCAACCATCCCTGAAATGGCTTAGATGCATCGTATTCTCCGATTTTTGAAAATACTTTCACAAAGCTATCGTCCACAACCTCGAGCGCATCGCTGCGTTGATGGTTGTAAATAAGCGCAACACTGAAGGCATAGCCAAAGAATTTCTTATAAAGGAGTTCCTGAAATTTTTCTTTTTTTTTGATGCATCCTTGTACAATGAATTCTAAAGTCTCCTCTTTTCTACTTTCCAAATTTCAATTTAATTGATAAAATTCCTTTGTTACAAATGAGTCAATTGACTGAAGCCAGTATATCTGAATTCTCTGTATTTGTTTTCTTTGAGGTGTTGCACAATAAAACGGTGACTGTCTGTCCCAATGAGGCATCACTCAACCATTCTGTCAGATTAATTGAAAATACCTGGGAAACGCTATTCCCAGACAAAGCCTGTGAAGAAGAAGCTGCAAGTCCTGCACAAACGGAAGTCCTTCTCAGGTAAATAATGATCGTTTTTGGGGAAGTCGTTGTGGTGATCCCATTCCAAATGACTTCAAATTTACTGTCGCCGCAACCAACAGGATAGGTCAGGGAAATCTGAAGCGATTCCTTGTTCCTGTTGATTTTTGAGATTTCGAACAATGCGGAATAGTCAGGTGAACGCAGTTGATTGGCTTCGTTGGATGCCTGAATGCTTTTAAGCACCGTAAAGTTGGTACTTGCAACACTGGCAAAAGCAAGCGATGCGTCTAAGGATGCTTTGGTTTCGGTGGTTTCTTTTGAACAGGACGATGTGATCAACAGCAGCGTCAGAATTGCGATTAAATGAAAGATACTTTTCATTCTTCCTCCTTTAATTTGTTTTTGAAGTCCATACGATGACGGACAGGTGAAACGCTACATCACAGCAAGTTTATTTTTTTGACCTTTTTCTAGATCTGTTGATACTTTGATATTCAGCGTAAAATTACTTCATGGCGTTCAATCTTCCATCTTCGGGTTTATAAAGCTTATTTTTCCGTTTTTTTGACCTTAGTAGAAAGTATATTTGTTTGCCAGGCAACCTTTTTACCTTATTAAAGATCAAATATACAGATGTATATGTAAATGGTTTATATTAAATTACATAATAAGGTTAGATTCACCTTTGACAGGTAGTTTCTACTAAGGTTATAGATCAAAATAAGGTTTTACAAATCTAAATTTCCATCAACCTTGGTCTGATGAGCGCGGTATCATCCTATGTCATTTTCCTCCAAAAATATCTTTCCGATATCCTGAATGGTTTGATCTATCGGGCTGTACTTAAAATCGATTATCCTGGTAATTTTTGAACCGTCATAGGCTGAAATCTTCACCGCGTTTCTGGCGGTTTCCCTGGTAAGTGCGGGAAATTTGCCGGTCAGGAAGGACGCAAAACGTGAAGCCCTCCATCCAAGTTGCAACATCAGCCGACCGGCTTGGATAGACGGTTTAGGTTGGTGAATGGCCACGGCTATCATTTCAAAGATTTCCCGGTAGGTCCGGTTTTCTGCTGACAGCACAAAACGCTGATTTTTGACTTTGTCCCATTCGTTCGACAGGAGCAAGGCAATCATGGCCTTTGAAACATCCCTGACATCCACAAATCCGGCCTTTCCCGAGGTGTAAAATTTCATTCCTTTCCCTACTGTTTGGAAAAAACGCGGCGAACTGTTGTTCCAGTTGCCGGGTCCAAGGATAATGGAGGGGTTGACGATGACGCACTCAAGTCCTTCTTCTACACCTCTCCAAACCTCCATCTCAGAAAGAAATTTGCTTTCAGAATAGGCCGACCGGCGTCTGTCATTTTTCCAGGAAAAAGATTCATCCACCGGCAGTCCTCCATCCTGACCGCCAAGGGCAGCCACTGAGCTGACATGGCAAAAACGGGGAATGTTCAGTTCCAGTGCAAGATCTACCAGATGAGTTGTCCCTTCCACATTTTCCAACAACATGGAAATGCGGTCGCGGGGATCGAACGAAACTTTTGCAGCGGCATGCACTACGGCATCGACACCAGTCATTCCTTCCCTCAACGCAGCCTTGTCAGATAAATCACCTTCCACCCATTCAATCTGTTGAAAGAGCTTGTCAGCCTCTGAAGAATACCACGAAAATATTTTTTTTACTACCGACAGGTCTGAGTTCACCCGCTTGAGGGCACGCACCTTGATCCCGCTCCTTGTCAGGTCAAGCAGTAAATGTGCCCCCAGCATTCCGGTGCCTCCGGTCAGAAATATCATGATGAAAATTATTATTTTTTATTGTTCAATATTCACAAAAACATTGTCGAATTACTTCTTAGGATTGACAGTCCGGTCTAGTTGTTTGCTGAGAATTTTCTTGATTTCCGTCAGTTGCTGGTAGGATGCCATCAACCCGAGGGATTGATCAAAATCTTTCGATGCATCGGCAATCTTCATTTTGCCTTCGATCTTGTTCATCATCGAAGAGACAACCCTGAGTTTGTATTCACGAACAAGTTTCGGAACCACTACCTGAAGCAGGTCTTCCTCCCGCTCGATATGGCTGCCGCCCCTTTCCCAGAATGGACTGATAGGATGTCTTTCTGAGATAATATCTGAAGCGAAAGTACTGATCTTCGGATCAGGATGAAGGGTAAAATGGCGCATGGCATCAAATTCCGGCTCCGCCAGATGAAGGCGATAATCGTCCAGAACGGTATTGACCATGGGATTGACTGATATCATGTTGTCGACATCGAGTTCCGTCAATATGTAAGTTGCAACCGACTCGGTCATTTGTTCACCGCTCACTTCGTGCTCATAATCGTAGATATTCAGCGAACCGCATTTGAGCAGAACCCTGAGGATTTCTTTTTCTTCCAGTTCAAAAGGGTTTTCAGCAGGGATGACCGTTGGTGTTGTCTGCGGCGCCTGAACAGGGCGCTGGTCAGGCAACGGATTCAGATCACGCGCCGTCTGCGCCTCGTTTTTCTTCAGTTTCAGCTTCCTGATCTCATTGTAAAGCACATCCTCCCTTACTTCCAGGAGGCGGCTGCACTCTTTGAGATACTCTGTCCGTACGATCTCCTCGGGAATGACGGAAATGGAGTAAACGATGTCGGTAATCAGTTTCGCCCTCGACAAAGGATCGTTTTCGATACCGGTAAGAAGGATTCTGGTCTTGAACTTGATGAAATCGGTTTCGTTTTCTTTGATGTACTGGGTCAGCGCGGAGGCGCTCATCGACTTCGAAAAGGAGTCAGGGTCTTCGCCAACCGGCAAGGGAAGCACCTTCACATTGATGCCTTCCTCCAGCACCAGGTCGATACCCCTGAGGGATGCCTTGATTCCGGCCTGATCGCCGTCGTAGATGATGGTGATATTTTTGGTGAAACGTCGGATCAGCCTGATCTGGTCGACCGTGAGGGAGGTACCAGAGGAAGCAACCACATTCTCAATACCCGACTGATGCATGGCGAGTACATCGGTGTAGCCCTCCACAAGATAGCACTTGTCTTCCTTGATGATGCCGTTTTTGGCCTGATATATGCCGTAAACAACCCGACTCTTGTGGTAGATGTCTGATTCGGGCGAGTTGAGGTACTTGGCGATGCTCTTCTCCAGCGACAGCGTCCTGCCGCCGAAGGCGATCACCCTGCCGGAGATGCTGTGGATCGGGAACATCACCCTGCCCGAGAAGCGGTCGCGAACCCATTCTTCCTTTTTGATGGTCAACCCGGTCTTCTCAAGGTACTCCATCTTGTAACCCTCTTTCAGGGCGGCATTCGTAAATGGTTCTTTCCCATCGGGGCAGTAACCCAGTCCGAATTTTCTGATGATTTCATCCCTGAACCCGCGTTCGCGGAAATAGCTGAGCCCGACGGCCTGTCCGTATTCACTCTCCCACAACTGCGTAGCGAAATATTTTTGGGCAAATTCAGAGACGATGATCTGGCTCTCGTGGTCGTTGCGTTCTTTGATATCCTCCGGACTTTCCTCCTTTTCCTGTACCTCGATGTGGTATTTTTTGGCCAGCCATTTCAACGACTCCACAAACGATAGGTGCTCGTGCTCCATGATGAAATTGACGGATGATCCACCCTTGCCGCACCCGAAGCACTTGTAAATCCCTTTGGAGGGAGAAACGTTGAAGGAGGGGGTTTTTTCATTGTGAAAAGGACACAGACCGATCATGTTGGTACCTCTTCTTTTTAAGGTAACAAACTCACCTACAACCTCTGTGATTTCAGCGGTATCAAGTATTCTCTGGATGGTGGACTGGTCGATCATTTGAGCAAATGTAGTGAAAAAAGGGGGAAAAAGCATGGGGCATAGAGCAGAGAGCATGGGAAAAGTAGCGGACAACCGGGACGACTGGGAGACTTGGG
>JBAXUL010000120.1:0-11068 GCA_037129695.1 Prolixibacteraceae bacterium | reverse complement strand
CGGCCACAAGGGCCGCCCCGACAGTTATCTCCGTCTCTCCGCTATCCCCACTCCATGCACCATGCTCTCTGCTCCATGCAAAAAAAAAAGGAAGGCTTTTCAGCCTTCCCCCAGAGATAATTATCATAATTATGAAAACACTCAACCACATTTGGAAGAACCACAATCTGTACAGATTAGGCAACCTTCCTGATAAATCACATTGTCAGAACCACAACCTTCGCATTTGGCATCTTCGGCGGTGGTGCCATTGGGAATGAATTTCTTCAGCGCACGGGCCACCCCGTTTTTCCAGGTGTTGATCGATTCTGTATCAAATTGCAGACTGGTAATCAGTTCCACAATTTTCTGAATCGGCATGCTGTGCCTGAGAACGCTGGAGATGAACTTGGCATAGTTCCAAAAGGTAGGATTGAATTTAAATGACAATCCTTCGATGGTAGTTTTGTAACCCCTATTGTTTCTGTACTGGAAATCATAGCGGGATACTCCGTTTTCATCCCTGTTTTTGATGATCCAACCATCTGTTACGGAACGTGGGAGGAGAATGCCATCTTCATCATCTGCAAGTCCGGTGAAAATTTCGTAGGGTTTTCCATCGATCAGACCAATGAAAGCGATCCATTTTTCCTTGTTGTTTTGAAAGCGGACGATATCTGCTTCCAGTATTTCAGGACGTTTGGTAGGGAATAAACCCTCCTTCTTTTTATCTTTGGTAGAAATCAATACGCCTGATCTGGAACCTTCGCGGTAGACAGTCACTCCTTTGCAGCCATTTTCCCAGGCTGAGAAAAAGAGTTTTCCTACCAGTTCCTCTGTGGCCTCTTCCGGCAGGTTGATGGTGACAGAGATAGAGTGATCCACCCATTTCTGGATCTGTCCCTGCATTTTTACCTTGGCCATCCAGTCGATGTCATTGGAAGTTGCCTTCGCATAGGGAGATTTGCTGACCAGTTCGTCTATCTCATCATTGCTGTATTTTCTGTTGGTTTTGTACCCTTTGATTTCCATCCATAGTTTGAACTTGTGGTGGAAGATCAGGTATTCTTCCCAAGAGTCGCCCATTTCATCCACGAAATCTATTCGGGCTTCCTTGTCGTTCGGATTGACTTTTCTTCTCCGTTTGTATACCGGCATGAAGACGGGTTCAATTCCTGAGGTGGTCTGTGTCATCAGGCTGGTAGTCCCGGTAGGTGCAATGGTAAGCAGGGCGATGTTTCGTCTGCCATGTTTGACCATATCCTCATAAAGTTCGGGATCTGCCAGTGCAAGCCTTTTGATGTAGGGATTGCTAAGCTCTTTCTTGGAGTCATAGATTGGAAATGCACCGCGTTCCTTGGCCAGTATCACAGAACCACGGTAAGCTTCAATGGCAACAATCTTGTGTACTTCTACCGAGAAGTCTGTTGCATTTTCGGATCCGTATTGTAAACCGAGTGCTGCCAGCATGTCGCCTTCTGCGGTGATGCCAATGCCTGTTCTGCGGCCATTGATTGCTTTCTCCTTGATTTTTGCCCACAAATTGAGTTCAACCTGTTTAATTTCGTCAATTTCAGGGTCTGCAACTATTTTATCATAAATCGCGTCGATTTTTTCCAGTTCAAGATCGATGATATCGTCCATAATTCGCTGGGAAAGCCTGACATGCTGACGGAAAAGCGTGAAATTGAATTTGGCATGTTCCGTGAAGGGTTGATCGACATACGAATAAAGGTTGATGGCGATCAGGCGGCAACTGTCGTAAGGGCAAAGTGGAATTTCGCCGCATGGATTGGTGGAGACAGTACCATATCCCAGATCTGCATAACAATCTGGTACGGATTCCCGGATAACGGTATCCCAGAAAAGTATTCCCGGTTCTGCCGATTTCCAGGCATTGAAGACAATTTTTTGCCAGAGCTTGGCAGCATCTGTCTCCTTGGTGTAAACAGGTTCGCTGCTGTGGATGGGGTATTTCTGATTGTAAGTGGTGCCATTGCGGACAGCCTTCATGAATTCGTCATCAATCTTGACCGAAACGTTGGCACCGGTTACTTTGCCTTCGTCCATTTTGGCATCAATGAACTGTTCCGAATCCGGATGTTTGATGGATACTGAAAGCATTAATGCCCCCCTTCTGCCATCCTGGGCCACTTCCCTGGTAGAATTGGAAAAGCGTTCCATGAAAGGAACGATACCTGTGGAAGTTAACGCCGAATTCTTAACAGGTGATCCTTTTGGACGGATATGTGAAAGGTCATGACCGACCCCTCCGCGTCTTTTCATTAGTTGCACCTGTTCCTGGTCTACCATCATGATTCCGCCGTAGGAGTCAGCACCATTACCAACTACAAAGCAGTTGGAAAGAGATCCGGTCTGAAAGTCATTTCCAATGCCGGTCATTGGGCCTCCCTGTGGAACAATGTATTTGAACTGTTCAAATAATTCGAATAATTCCTTTTCCGATAGCGGATCAGGATATTTCTTCTCAATTCGAGCGATCTCTGACGCCAGTCTGTGGTGCAGGTCATCCGGGGTTAGTTCAAAAAGGTTCCCGTAGGAATCTTTCAAAGCATATTTATTGACCCAGACTCTTGCAGCCAACTCATCTCCCTGAAAATACTTCAATGAGGCTTCAAATGCCTCTTCGTTGGAATATGTTTTGAGTTGAGTATCTTTTTTCATAGTTGAAACGTCTGGTAATTTCATAATTTACAGTTTTCGTCGGATAAGTAAAAATCAAGGTCTTATGAGTTAGCTATTAACTATGAGGGGATCGATCTTTCTGATGGTAAATATAGGTACAAAGACATTTTTTCGGATACCTTAATCACGTTCAAAAAAATAAAGTTATCAACTTACGAGTGTTAATTTACAGAATTACAACAAGATAAAAATTATTTCATCCTGAAAGGTTGACAAAAAAAATATTTATTGTGATTTTTGTAGGGAAAAAATCCCCCCGATCGCCGGTAAGGAAAATCCTATTTTTCGAAAAAATAGCGAACGATTTGGTCGGTGGCTCCGCGGTTATTTTCAACGTATTGAGAGGCAAAATTGCTCTCATTGGCCAACCTGACCGGGTCGGTCAGGTAACTTTCAAACAGGTTACTCAGCTCTTCGTAGGTGGAGATAGAATGTGCAGCACCGAGTTGAATCATCTCTATGGCTTCATGAAATTTTTGATAATCCGGTCCAAAAACAACGGGCATGCCGTAAACTGCAGGTTCGAGAATGCTGTGTATACCTGTTGAAAATCCGCCTCCGATGTAGGCAATTTTTGCGTATCGGTAAACTGATACGAGATAGCCGTATCCGTCGACGATGAGCACGTCTGCTTCTTCAAGTTCCTGGGTGGTGGAGTCGGCGGAATAGAAAACGTAAGGTCTCTGCAGTTGGGAGGTAATCCTTCCGATCGAGTCCGGATTAACTTCATGCGGGGCGATAACAAATTGTACGGGTTGCTTGCACTCGTTCACAAAACGAAGAAAAAGGAGTTCATCTTCAGGCCAGGTGCTTCCTGCAACAATGACTTTTTTTCCCGCACAAAATTTTTCAAGTTTCGGGAGGTTGGCAGCAGCCTTTGCGATCTCGGCGACACGATCCAGTCGGGTATCCCCGCTGACTGAGACATTTTCAAAGCCAAATTTTCGAAGCAGGTCGTACGAACTCTGGTTTTGAACAAAAATGTGGGTGTAGGCCTTCAGGGCTTTCCTGTACCATTTGCCCCAGGGACGGAAGAAAATTTGGGACGGACGGAAAAGAGCGGAAAAAATGTAGGTGGGGATCTCTCTTCTTTTGAGCTCGGTTAAAAAATTATACCAGAACTCGTATTTGACAAAAAAGACTTTGTCGGGTTTGACGATGTCCAGAAATCTGGAAGCATTTCGGGGGGTGTCCAGCGGCAAATAGAAAACATAATCTGCAAGCGGGTAGTCTTTCTTCAGTTCGTATCCCGAAGGTGAGTAAAAAGTGAGCATGATTTTGTATCCGGGGAAATCTTTTCTGACGCCTTCAATAACCGGTCTGGCTTGTTCGAATTCACCCAGGGAGGAGACATGAAACCATAGCAGCGGCTCTCCAGGAATTACCGCTTTCTGAATTTTTTCAAAAAGATTCCTCCTGCCGGATATCCATTTCCGTGCTTTGGGATTTCTGGAAGAAACCAGCCAAATCAAAAAAGAGTAAAGACGAATGCCGGTATTGTAAAGTAAACGCATCATGGTATTTGCCGGATAAAACAGGATAGTTCCCTCAAATATATATTTAATTCTGCATCTGTTGATCATGAAGATATCCCTCATCATCCAAAAGGCAGGTACCATTTGCTGCTTCCACAGCCAAACGGTCGCATTTTTCGTTGCCGGGAATGTCGGCATGGCCTTTTATCCATACCAGCCTCACCCTGTGAAGCTGATAAATATCGTAAAAGCGCATCCAGAGGTCACTGTTTTTCTTTCCCTTAAATCTTGTTTTGATCCATTTGAGGAGCCATCCCTTTTCAACAGCATCGACGACATATCTGGAGTCAGTATAAATCGTTACTTCCGCATTTTTGAGCTTCAATGCTTCAAGTCCCGCTATGACTGCCATCAACTCCATACGGTTGTTGGTGGTCAGACGGAAGCCTTCAGAGATCTCTTTCCGGTACTGACCGTGGAGCAGCAGGGTGCCATAACCTCCCGGTCCCGGGTTTCCCAGAGAAGATCCGTCTGTGTACATGATGATCTTTGATGACGGTATTGATCCGGAATTTTGTTGGCTTTTATCCATCATTTCAAAAATTTCACGCAAAGTGCGCAAATTTCCCGAGAATACTGCAATTTATAATACTGAAATTCAGCATTTTGCATTATTGACGATTGTCTTTGCGATCCTTGCGTGAAATTGGTCATGTTCAATTCTTTTTCTATTGGACGATCGTCATCTCACTGACCAGGTTTTTAGCACCTGCATATTTGTCGATGATCCACAAAACAAAACGAATATCAACATTGATGCATTTCTGTAGGTCATTTTCATAGGCGATGTTACCGCTCATGGCTTCCCAGTTTCCGTCGAATGCGATACCGATTAGTTCGCCATTGGCATTCATGACAGGGCTTCCTGAGTTACCACCGGTGATGTCATTGTTGGTGGTAAAGCAGGTGTGAAGGGATCCGTCTTTATCGGCGTATCTTCCATAATCGGCAGCATGGTACATATCCACCAGTTTTTGCGGGAAATCAAAGTCCGCATCTCCTGCCTTGCCTTTTTCTGCATAACCTTTCAGGGTAGTGAAATAATTGTAGTGTACCCCGTCCTTTGGATTGTAATCACCAACAATACCATAGGTCAGCCTCATGGTAGAATTGGCATCAGGATAGCTGGTTTTGTCCTTGTTCATTTCATTGAGCCCTGCAACGAAAAGTTTTCTTCCATTTTCGAGGTCAGATGTCGATTTGCGCACATCCTCCCCGATCACCTTCATCGTTTCCAGCATCGACAGCATAACTGTGTATACCGGATCCTTGTCGAGAACTTTTTTGTTTGGATTTTTCAGGAAGGCCTCCATCTTCTGCTGGTCAGGGAAAATACTCTTTTTGAAAAGACGTTCGGCATAGACAGCAAAATCGCCCTTGTATTTCTTGGTCACTTCACCAAAGACTGATGGCTGGTATTTGGCTATGACATCGCTTGCATACATTTTAAACAAGGAAGCTGCAATTTTTTCATCGGTGGCAGCATCATAGTCTTTGTAAAATTCGGTGATGGTAGATTGAAACCTATCTGCTGCAGTTTTGATCTTTTCCTTGTCCTCTCCTCTGAGGGCATCGTAAAGTGAACTGATTCCCATCGAGAATCTGAAAACTTCCGGACCACCGAAAAGTGCTTCCCTTGCATATTCGGATGCGACCTTGTCATCGACAGATTGGTAAGCTTTTGCGACACCGTTGAGGCATTCACCATATTTGGCTTTTCTGGAAGCATCCGAATTCAGCCAATTGGTAAAATCCTTTTCGATGGCCAGTTTCTGATCCAAGACCTTCAAAGCGGTAAGACCCATATTCTCGCCAATCGAGTATTTGTAGTAGTTGGAACTTCCTGCAAATTTGGAAGCATACTGGATCCTGTTTTTCTCTCCTTTGGCCATGTATTCCCTGATAATGTCCAGTTTCGCCGCTCTGGCTTTGATTCGGATGACGTTAACTACTTCCATCGTGTTTTTCAGTCCGAATGAAGTCAGGTAACGGTTGGTCCTGCCCGGATAGCCCATCACCATGGCATAATCATTCATTTGTACACCTTTCAGGGAAACAGGAAGATGATGCTTGGGGTGGTAAGGAACATTTTCCTTCGCATAATCGGCAGGTTTGCCGTCAGGTGAACAATAAATACGGAACATGGAAAAATCTCCGGTATGGCGTGGCCACATCCAGTTGTCTTCCTCTCCTCCGAATTTTCCGATGGATTGCGGGGGAGCCCCTACAAGCCTGATGTCACGGAATGTCTCAGTTACAAAAAGATAAAAAGTATTGGCTTCAAACAGCGGCCTTACCCTGGTTTCATATTTGGTGTCACCTTTGGCTTCTTTTTCGATTTCGGACATGGCTTTCATCATTTTGTCCTGACGGGATGCTGAAGACATGGTATCAGAAATGCCTTTCATGACCTTGGCTGTGACATCTTCCATCCTGATCAGGAAGGTGACACTCTTACCGGGATTGGACAATTCCTGATCGCGACTCATGGCCCAGAATCCGTCCTTGAGGTAATCATGCTCCACAGAACTGTGTTTCTGAATCTCGCCGAATCCGCAATGATGGTTGGTAAGCAACAAACCATCGGCAGAAACCACCTCGGCAGTACACGATCCACGGTCAAGTGCAACCACGGCGTCCTTAAGGCTTGAGCTGTTGATGCTGTAAATCTGTTCCGCACTCAGTTTCAGCCCAAGTGAATGCATCTTGTCAATGTTGAGTTTTCCAACCAAAGACGGTAACCACATTCCCTCATCCGCTTTTGTCTGGATAGAGAGGAACAATACAAAGGCCATCAGGCCCGCTAAACTTTTTTTCATCTGTAAATAAATTGTTTTTAAAGGGGCAGATCGAATTTTTTGACCAATACGGTGATTTCCGTTTCTGTCAATTTCACCTGATCATACCTGTTTCATGATATAAAGGTGGTTTTATGATAAGGTATGATATCTTCCTGAGGGATAAAGTACCTCCTAAAATTGAAGCAGTAAAATTAATTTTATTTCAACACAAATGGGATGATCGGTAGCGTAAAAGAAGAACACTGTTTGAAAACAATTTTGGCCGCGATCAACGCGAAACAAGAGGAATTTCGGCTTCCTCACCACAGGGCATATTCCTCAACGGCTTTTATGGGTATTTCTGGTGGTCTTCCAATATTTAGTCATTCTATCCGATGACTCCAAGCGATTTTCCAACTTTGATGAAAGCTGAAACAGCTTTTTCCAAATGTGCCTGCTGGTGTGCTGCCGATAGCTGAACTCTGATACGGGCTTGTCCCTGAGCCACAACCGGATAATAGAATCCGATGACATAAATACCTTCCTCCAGAAGTCTTGACGCAAATTCCTGTGAAAGTTTGGCATCATAAAGCATCACGGCACAGATGGCGGATTTTCCCGGTTTGAGGTCAAAGCCGGCCTCTACCATTTTTGACCTGAAATAATCGGTGTTGGTGTGAAGCCTCTCCTGCAGTTCGGATGTTTCGGCCATCATTTCAAACATTTTGATGCCGGCATTGACAACAGCAGGGGGGAGTGAATTGGAAAAGAGGTAAGGTCTCGATCTTTGCCTGAGCAACTCGATCACCTCTTTCCGACCGGTGGTAAAACCGCCGAGGGCTCCGCCGAATGCTTTTCCGAGGGTTCCGGTAATGATATCGACCTCACCGCGAATGTTGAACAATTCAGTGACTCCTCGTCCGGTGTCACCCACCACTCCGGCTGAATGACATTCGTCCACCATGATCAGTGCATCATATTTTTTTGCCAGCAGATTGATCTGATCCAGTGGAGCTACATTGCCATCCATCGAAAACACCCCGTCTGTCACAATAATCCTGAATCTGGCATCCTGTGCCTCTATCAGACGTGCTTCAAGATCCTTCATGTCGGCATTGTTGTACCTGAATCTTTTCGCCTTGCTCAGGCGAACTCCGTCAATAATCGAAGCATGGTTCAGAGAATCCGAGATGATCGCGTCCTCTTCCGAGAACAATGGTTCAAAGATTCCGCCATTGGCATCAAAGCAGGCGGCATAGAGAATGGTGTCTTCTGTACCGAAGAATTCCGCGATTTTTTGCTCAAGGGTTTTGTGCAAATCGGTGGTTCCGCAAATAAACCTGACGGAAGACATCCCGTAACCGTGAGAATGGAGGGCTTCATTGGCGGCTTGTATCAAAGCCGGGTGATTGGAGAGCCCCAGGTAATTATTCGCACAAAAGTTCAGAACTTCCTGACCGGAAGCCAAACGAATAACGGCATCCTGCGGTGAGACTATCAGCCGCTCATTTTTATAAAGTCCCGCTTCCCGGATGGATTGAAGCTCGGATTGCAGGTGTTCTTTAATTTTTCCGTACAT
The DNA here is from genome assembly GCA_037129695.1 of Prolixibacteraceae bacterium. Lineage (GTDB taxonomy): Bacteria > Bacteroidota > Bacteroidia > Bacteroidales > Prolixibacteraceae > CAINVV01. The sequence goes on along the minus strand of JBAXUL010000120.1, from coordinate 2,489 downwards.
AACTGAATGTTTTTTAGTGAACTCGGGAATTTGATCCTGAAACAGCGTGTTCGTCACGCAAAATTATGCTATTTTTATGATCGCTTTTCAATACTTTCCTCATGTTTTGAGATAAAGAAAAATGATTGAAAAATAATGAAGCAAAATCCATAACTGATGAAGAAGAAAAAGAGTAGTTTGCCCTGGATTATAGGCCTGGCAGTGATCGTAATCATTGGTCTCCTTGTGGGTAAAAAGATGGGTTGGTTCGGAAAGGATCTTACCCTGAAAGTGTCTACAGAGAAAGTTGAAGTCCGGGATATCACTGAAATAATAACTGCCAATGGGAAACTGAAACCCCAAAAGGAGGTAAAAATTAGTCCGGAAGTCCCCGGAGAGATCATCGAACTTCCTGTCAAAGAAGGAAACCGGGTGAAAAAAGGGGATCTGTTGGTGGTGATCAAGCCGGATATCTATCAATCCAGCCTAAGCCGGATTGAGGCTTCACTCAATACCCAAAAAGCCCGGTTGGCCCAGGCCGAAGCCCAATTGATTGAAAAAGAGCTTAATTACAATCGCTCTAAACAACTTCTGGAGAAGAAAACGATTCCAAAATCTGAATTTGAAACCATGGAGGCTTCCTGGAAGGTGGCGCTATCGGAGGTTCAGGCGGCCCGTTATTCAGTGAAAAGTGCAGAATCCAGTGTAAAAGAGAGTGCGGAAAATCTGACCAAGACAAAAATTTTCTCTCCGATTGATGGAACTGTCTCCAAATTAAATGTGGAGAAAGGTGAGAAAGTAGTTGGAACCAACCAGTTTGCCGGAACCGAACTGATGACAGTGGCTGATCTGGCTACGATGGAAGTCAGGGTAGAGGTGAACGAAAATGACATCGTCAAGGTGCATAAGAATGATACTGCCAATATTGAAATTGATGCCTACCTGAAAAGGAAATTCAAAGGTGTAGTTACTGAAATTGCAAGTTCAGCCAATGTGACAGGAACTTCGGTTGATCAGGTCACCAATTTCAATGTCAAAATATTGTTGCTGGCCAGTTCTTACCAGGATCTGATCGCGAAAGACTCGTTGAAATACCCATTCCTGCCTGGGATGTCTGCAACAGTAGAAATTCAAACCGATACCCGTAAGGGGATTATTTCTGTGCCTATCCAGGCTGTAACCACCAGGGGTGACAACGGAACCATCAAAAAGGCATCAGATCAAATGGAGAAGGAAGGAACGAGTGATGCCAATTCCAAGGAAGTTGCTCCTGTTGAACCGGAGCAACATGAAGTTGTTTTTGTCGTCAAAAACAAGGAGGCATGGAAAGTCAGGGTCAAAACCGGAATACAAGACAATACCAGGATCGAAATCATGGAGGGTCTGAAAGCGGGTGACGAAGTCATTGTTGCTCCTTATGGGTTGATTTCCAAAACACTGAAAGATTCGACTGCCATATTGGTTGTTAAAATCGAAGAGCTTTACCAGGTCAAGAAATAGTTTCTATCTGGCAATATATAGAAAGCCTTTGAGGATCCGTGCAGTTCCTCCCGGATGGAATAAATAATAATAGGTGCCCGACGGAACCTGACAATCGGCCATGGTTCCCTTGACCCGGGTTCCGGCCCAATCATTCTGGTAATTCTCGCTATGGTAAACGATTTCTCCGTGCCGGCTAAAGATGGTCAGTGTTGAACCAGGGTAGACCGATAATCCTTTGATCACAAACTGATCATTGATACCGTCGCCATTGGGCGATATCATCTGTGGAAATTCGAGCAGCTGATCTTTCATACTGACTGATACCCTGGCCGTGTCGCATTGGTTGCCCGAATCACAGATCATGTAATAAAACTCGTCCCTTACCGGACCGTGCGCTGTTGCCAGGTAAATGGCCACCCCTTTTTGAACTGTGGAAATACTTCCATGAGAAGGCTCTTTCACAATTTTCAGACTGGAGGTGTCCAGATCATTGCCGGCATCATGGTCGTTTTTCAGCAGATCAATTCGGATGCTCTGCAGCCAGTCGGTTGAAATATAATCATCAACCGCAACCGGAGGATGATTTTCGGCAACAAGAACAGGGAACACTTTGCTGTTGGCACATCCGTTTTGATCGGAGGCCGTGACGGCGATCATATAAGTGCCGGCATTTTGGAAAGAAAGTGTTACTTCCGGGATATCTCTGCCGGAGTGCCAGATCGCCCTGTTGGTTTCGGTTCCTTTCTTCAGATCCCATATTTCCATCACTTTCCAACTGTAGAAAATTCCTGGTGCAGGCTTCACACCCAACCGAACAGGTTCCCCAACAATCAAATTACCCGCAATCTGAGCTGTGCCATGATGCATCATCAGAAGCAATGGCAGTAGTGTCAGGATGTACCGCAACCATCGGGTATTACTGGTTAGGAATGAGAAGGCCATACTTAATTGAAGTCCTTTGAGATTCCGGTTGATTGGTATTATCTGTTCTGTCTGAAGTCTTTTTTGGGTAACCCCGATGGGGTGAT
>JBAXUL010000012.1:0-50101 GCA_037129695.1 Prolixibacteraceae bacterium | reverse complement strand
CAAACTCTAAACCTTTTACCCATGCTTTTGGTAAATTGACGTAATCTTCTACCATGTTAATCGGACGAGGAGGAAGTCCATGACTAATTGCCTCATCCATTGACATTGTTCCGTCATTTTGCGCATAAAACATATTTGTAATTGCTTTGTAATATCCGCCAATGGACAACATACCAAAATTGCCGGTAAATGCAGTTAATGATAAATCATAATTCCATGAAGTGGCATGTTTTAAGTTAGGATTGGATCTGCCAACGGAATTTCCTTCTGAAGTATACTTAAAACGGGGAAGTACCCATAAATAATCAGGTCTTGCCAATGTTTTTACTGCAGACATACGGATATCCAGCCATTTGGTAGGTTTTACCTTTAAATGAGCGCTTGGCAAAAATTCGGTGTATTTCTGAGCCGAAGTGTCAGCACGAAAGGCTCCGCTCACGCCCTGATCACCACTAACGGTTGAATAGATGCCGTAATAAGTATTATTGGAGTTCTCTACACGCAAACCGGGAACGAAAGTCACGATTTCTTTGTAATTTAATTTCATCATGACATAACCGGCAGCCACATTTTCAGATGTTTCATAATTGTTGTGCGCTGTAGAAGGATCATAATTCATATCTCCCTGCTTAACGTGATTGGTAGCCCAATCCCTTACCTTGGATTCCGCAATGTTCGGGAAAAACTCATATCTGTTGTCAAAAATGGCTTCAGATCCGGCCGATGTGAAATTGGACGCTGAAAGTTGTCCGCTAGGTAAGAAAACAAGTGGCTCCGGGTTGTTTGCAATTACATTTTTTTTGTCATTGGCTCTCATCAGGTAATAGAAAGGGTTATCGAGCGTTCTCGCATTCCGGTTTCTGCTTTCTGAAGTGTATAACCCACCAAATTTAAAGAAACCACCAATTTTATCGCCAATTTTCAGAGGAATTTCAATATCAATCTTTGCGGTATGGTTCGTTTGTTTGACTGTATCAGGAGACCAATACGCTTGATTTAAATATGTTTTAGTATCGGTAGTGCCCGTGCTGCTGTTCAGCATCAAATGATCCCATAAATAATTATAGTCGGAGATATCTTTCTTATTCTCAAATGTCGACATTAAACCGTAGGGAGCATCTGTTTGGAATCTTAATTCCATATTGTAATTGCCCTGTATCTGGGTTTTTACCAGGTTATAACTCCAGTCAATTTTTGCCAGTTTCAGATTAAAAACACCACCTACCGTAGAATTAAATGTATTGGTTTTAGACTCGGTAACTCTTGGTGCAGTGATCAGGAGTCCTTCTTTGTTAATCTGTTTTGTTTGGGTATAACCTTGACGAGGTGAAGTATTATACATTTCAGAAAAATAGACTGAACCTTTTTCAAACTGATAATCCGCAAACAAATTTGCGCCCGCTCTGTTTCGCTTGGATTGATCACTGATGATGGTGGAGGAATTCACAAAAAGATTCTTCATCCCTTCGAGAGAACTCTGGTCAGGTTGATGATAATCTACTCTCAAACCCTGTGAACTTCTGATTACTTTTTCATAATTAGCCTGAGCCATAATGCCCAATTTCTTATTAAGAAATCTTTGTGAAAAGTCCCATGAACCTTTGAAATTACCAAACTCACTGTTCAAACCGTTGTAACCTCCATAAACCCGGAATTGATTTTTGGCCACTTCCGGAGCCTTGGATATGACTAAGTTAATGGTTCCACCAATTGCATCACCATCCATATCGGCCGTAGGTGATTTGAATACTTCTACACCTGAGAGGAGTTCCGGAGAAATCCCACTTAAGTCGACTGAACGGTTGGTAGCATCTGCTCCGGGAAGTTTGGATCCGTTGATAGTAACGGTAGTGAATTTTGGATCGAGTCCCCTAATAATAATCTTGGATCCTTCACCACCACTACGAACCAAAGAAATACCGGAAATACGACCAACAGCCTCAGCTGCGTTGACGTCAGGCAATTCACGAATTTTATCCTTTGAAACGACATTCACCAGCGCATTGGAATTCAATTGCTGGTTGATGGCCGCATTTTGCCCCAAACGCTGGGTGCTGACGACAACTTCGCCAAGCGTAACAAGCGGCTGGTCCATTTCTATCACTGTTTTTTTCTTTTCGCCTGATTTAACGGAAACAGTCACCTCCTTTTTGCTGTAGCCAATGTAAGATATCTGTAGTACATAGTCTCCCGGCTGGAGATTGGCTAAACGGAATGCGCCGTCCATATCTGTAACTGTTCCTGTAACAGTCCCTTTAATCACGACTGTTGTGAAAGGAAGAACCTCCTTTGATGATTGGTCTTTTACTATTCCGGAAATTTCGCCTGAGGCTGCCTTTTGGGCAAAAGCACTATTTTGTGCACCCAAGGCAAAAATAATGAGTAGCATTGCTAAACAATTCATCCATTTTTTGCATTTTTTCATAAATTCAAATTTTAGTTGGTGAGATAATATTTGGTGACAATTTATATTCATACAAGCTTTATTTGCTTCTTGCGCCGGCTTCCACAGCGCTCTTTCGACATTTGCTGGTGATAAAATTAGTTCTCCTCGTTTATTGATTGATGTTCGGCAAGCTCAATTTTTTCCTCTTCATTCTTTATCGTGTAAGCCAATCCATATCAATTCAACCCAGCCAAAAGGAATTCCTATTCTTCAGGATCACAATTTGGTTCAAAAAAAATGGCAGCCTGCTGCAGAAATATTTACTCTGGCCCGGTTGTTCGTATCAGGATTTGGTCAGTTTCTTGTTCGGTCGGATCGTTTTCATCAATAAAAATCCCATACCACTGCCCAGCTCCTCTTGTTAGTTCGAAGTTATTCGGATAAAGCAAGAATGCTTCTTCATCCTGATAACCAAGTATCACACAATCGACTAAAAGGAAACGCCACGGATATATCGGATACAATTCCACAGAAAAATCCCTTTAATTTTGTAGGCTAAGTTATAAAAGTAACTTGCACTTTTGTATACGAATGTTAAAAAAAATGGTTTTGTGTTGTAAAACATTGTTTTTTTTAATATGAGAATTATCAATTTTGGCCTAAAACAGATAATTCTGTTGCTTCATCAGGACAAAAGGCATTAAAATAGGGGGGTCTGGAATCCAACTATCTGCATTTCAGACAAAGGGATACTCTTTTTTGATTGGAAATTCATAAGTTACCTAATATCCTGAAATACCTGTTTCGCCACAAAAATAATTCCCGCCTTTTCAGTTTGAAGACCCTCATTTTTCGGGAGTGGAGAATTTCCGCTATCAAGAGCATCCATGGTGTCCGGCTAAACATTTGGAAATCTCATTGACTTTCAGTTTTCCAAACCAGAAAAGTTGTCGGCAGAAATTTGGGTGTAATGTTAAATTTAATACTATATTTAGAGGCATATTGACTAACTAATTGTGAAAATTTCAGCAACTACTTTGGCAGTATCCATTCAAAGTTAAAATTGTATTTTGTTTGTATTTTAGACCCTTAATGTATACTACCCCATTGATTAAAAATCTCGGCTAAATCTCGTTTGAAACCAATGTTAAACTAATATTCAACTTTATGAAGTATTTTTTAATTCTCCTTTCGTTTGTATTTTCAGTATCCTCATTTGCGCAGATCAACAAATCAGATATTGATAAAGCAATAAACATCAGCTCGTTAAAGCACCCCTACCTGTATTTTACAGATGAGGAAAAGCCTGCCATGCTTGAGCGAATAAAGTCAGATCCTGAATCGAAACTGATTTTTGAGCAATTACAAGCCAAATGTAACATGTACTATTACATGCCGGTCGATAAGAATATCCCAACACAAGGGAAAAACACCCGCGCAGGCTGGACTGAAAATGATCGTAATGGTAAATATGAAGAATTTTACCGTACCAATCTAAATAATGCTTACGAATTGGCATTTCTTTATCAAATGACTGGTGACCAGAAATATGCAGAAAAAGCCTTTGAATTTGCCGATGCATTTTGCGATCTGACCACCTGGACAGTCAGGGCTCACGAATTCCCGGTTATTTACTCACGAATCATGCCCTGGAACGTTCCTGATGATCAGGTAAGTTTCACTTTCGATCACATGAGTGGTGATTCAGGTCGGACCATGGCAGTTATCTACGACTGGCTTTATTCTGGATTAACCAGGGCCCAGCGTGATCGGATTCGCGGAGCATTACTTGAAAAAGTGGTCACACGAGTCAGAGGGAACTACGAATTTCATTGGTGGGCAACTGCCTACCGATGCAATTGGTGTGGTGTTTGTAATTCAGGGGTCGGATTAGCCGGATTGACATTATTAACCGAAAATCCGCAACTTACGGATATTGTCGCCGAAGCATATAATCGCATCAATCTTATGTTCAACGAATTAGATGAATCAGGTGGCTGGCAGGAAGGTGGTGGCTATTGGAATTACGCCTTGCACACGAGCACATTTTTTGCTGATGCATTAAACCGAATCACCAAATCAAAATACAATCTATTTCAAAATGAGCGACTTAAGAATCATCCTGTCAATTTCCCAATTTTTATTTCAATTCCAGGAGGAGGATCGCTTAATTTTGAAGACTCAGGCAGTAGTGCCAGATACCTTGGAAGTCCACATATGATCAACAAGTTAGCCACCGAAACAAAAAGTGCTGAGGCAGCCTGGTATCGGAAAGATTTCCTAGGGGAAGGGGATGACATTTTCGACATCATCTGGCCCCGATCAGATGTAAAACCAAAAGCTCCGGAAAGTCCTTCCATCCTTTTCAAAACCATCAACTGGTGGGTGATGCGCAGTGATTTCAAAAGTCCTGAAAAAGTGATGGTTGCCGGAAAAGCCGGAATGAATGATGATCCGCACCATGGCCATTTGGATATTGGCCATATTGTTTTATACTGGCAAAATGAGGCCTTTATCCGCGATCTCGGCTCAATCGGATATGACGAAAAATACTTTGACGATATGCGATTCGATTATCCGCAGACATCAAGCATTGGTCACAACGTCGTTTTTGTCAATGACGAGATACAGATTCCGGGAAAACTCAGGAAGCAAAAATATAATTATGAAGTTGGCGGAAAGGTGGAAGAATTCAAAAGTTCTGACAAATATGATTACGTGATCATGAATCCTACCAATGCCTATCCCAAAAAGGAACTTCAGCAGTGGAAACGGCATGTACTACTTGATAAGCCAGAAATAACATTGGTGGTAGATGAAATTACAGCAAAACCGGGTTCTAAAATTGATGTTCGCTTTCATCCTGGTGTGACTGCATCGTTTGATGAAGGATTTGTCTTCCTCGAAGGCAAAAAAGGGAATATGGTATTAATTCCTTTGACAAATGACAAAAATCGGATTATTCCAGGGAAACATCCAAGTCAGTATGTGAATGCAACATTCAAGTTCGCATGGATTGACTTTTTCGACACTGAAGTCATTTCAACCGATTCGAAAACAGTTATTTCAACCTTAATTATGCCTGCGAAGAACCGTGAAGAAGCCAAACAAATTGTTAGTTCCAAAACAATGAGTATGGATAAGTCAGGGAATATGACTGTCTCATTTACCAAAAAAGGAGAGATTCACAGCTACAGTTTTGAAAATAAAAACAAAGAACTGGTGTTGAAAAAATTCTAACTCTATTTCGAATTACTTGAAAATAACAGTCAATTAAATAGGAGTTAAGTCCTTAAAAAAAACGGTTTCAGTCGCAAAGGCTGAAGCCGTTTTTTTAACTTTAAAAGGACTAAAGATATTAATCAATGAATTATTATTGTCAGGCCACAAAAATGAATTTGATTACGCAACTGGGGTGCTGTTAAATAATAATCAAGGCAGATACATCAAATAATATTTTGCACCACTCATTAATTCCAGCAAACAGGAATCAATAAATTTCAGAAATACTCTCTGCCGGTCAATCCTTGATATAGCGCACAGAAAACGCATCGGCAGGATTGAAGACGTCCCACCAACTTGAGGCATCGCTATAATAGTCAAGCACAAGACCCAAAGTGTTGGTCAGTCCGTCGTCGGAAGCAGACCAGAAAACACCCTTGAGTCCAAGCTGTTCAGAACTCGCGCCACCTGCCAACGCCTGGAATCCGCTGGAATTGGTAGCGCCGGTATTGGGGCTTGACCAATGGATTGTTCCTGTTTCTTTCATTTTACCTCCGGCCGAAGTACCTAGGTAATCAAGCAAAGTGCGCCATTCCCGGTTTTTGGGCAAATGCCATCCCGGCGGACAGGCTTTTAATGCAGCAGGTCCGTTGTACAAGACGCCATAGGTAGTATAATTGGCTTTTGTCTTGGCTGCAGTTACATCAGTTCCCTGATATCCGGACACATAATACAATTGGGAAGTCGAAGATTTTTGGGTTGATGGGGATACAGAAGGCAGGTAAGCCAGATTTTCGACCATCCAGGTTTGGGTTCCAATGGTTTTGTAGGCATAAGTCCTGCCATCGTAGCTAAAAGTGCCGGATCCGGAATTAGAGGCAATCTTAGCCGATCCGATGGCTTCCGTGAGTTTTGAATTGTTCGCAGAATTATACAACTCCACTTTGACGGAGAAGGTTCCTGTTTTCGCAAAAGTGTGTTTGACCGTACTGTCGTTTTGGACAGTAACGGCAGAACTTCCATCTCCGAAATCCCAGGTATATTTGGATACCTTGGGCGCTCCCCCTTTTGACTTCGCGGTAAGGGTATACTCCTTGCTGGGTTCACCATTCAATGGATTTGGTTCAATCAAAAGCGGAATATAATTCACGGTAATCCATTTGAAATCGATGAATCTGTCATTGAAGTCTCCAACTGCATTCTTGCTGGCGGTTCTCCATCCGTAGATGTAATATCCAATTTGGTTGACTCCCGGCTTCAAAATAACGTATCCTGATCCAAAACCCACGTAATTATCAATCCTGTTCCCACTCACATCAAATGCAGTCCATGGAATGGGCTTTTTCCCCGGAACATTGTTGTAAAAATTCTCGGCGGTGGGACAATCCACCATGGTCCGCAAAGTGTCATTTGTCATCACCAGTCCGTCCTTGAGTCCATATAAAGCCACACCTTCCTTTTGCCAGATGGTATATTCAGGGAACGTGTATGGTGGGACCGTTCCAATGGTGTTATCCTGCAATTCTCCATATCGTGCAGCTATTTTTGGCCATTCAATAACCGCGGTTTTGGCATAATAAGTGATAAAAGGGTAAGTCATTGAAACATCACCTGCCTCTGATTTTCCGATGTATGGTTCAAATAGTTTGTTTTTGAGCTGAATGGTTTGCTCAACACCCGGGAAATTAGGGTCGGAGATATACATTTTACCGGCACTTACAGCAATCTGGTAACAGATCAAGGCATGTCCTCCATATTGTACCGTGCCATCTGTTGAAGTTCCTTTCACCCGGTAAATACCGATGGCCTGAGGCTCCCCGGTAATGAGCATGGTTCCGGCAGTAGTATAGAATTTCAGTTGGTCCAGATCCGGGTTCTTGTCGACATATTTTGCAAACATTCCGGCCACCATCCCATCCCATTCAAGATCGGATTGGATCACCGAGCAAAAACGGTATCCTCTGGCATCGTCCTGCCACAATTTGGGGTTATCACTGAACTTATTATTCAAATTTCCTGCCGTCGGCTTTTTTTCGAAATAGTACCACATGGCGGTGATATTCTGGCCTGCGCAATGTCCACCATAGGCGATGTAAGAACCACGGTTGGCAAATTCCCAGTCGTCCACTCCGGGTTTAAACCCTGATGCGATAATGGGTTGACCAGTCAGCAGGCTCTCAGAAATTGAACTGATGATGATATTGGAACCCGTTCCTGCGCTTTTCAGCGTGACGCTTCCGCTTTTGAGTTGACTCGCCGGCAAAAAATGTCTGGTCAGCAGGGTAACGGATGATGAAGTGTAGCTTTTGACAGGAATTCCTTCCAGCTTTCCGGTAGTTTCATCGAAATAAAAACCAAGTGGAAAGTAACCTGCGGCAATCTTGACTGGTATGGTCACACTCATTAGCTCTTTGGCATAGCCGCCATCGCAGGAAATATTGATCATTGGTGACACCGGACTAAAATTAGGTCCGAACTGATGGCTTTTAATTTCAGCAGAGGAAACCTTAAATGTCCGACTTGAGGCAAAAGAATTGGCGGGAATTACTATTTCCATCCCATTCAACGGAGTATCAGCCTTGGATATCTTGACGCTTCCCCCTCCGGTACTTATGGAGGCAGAGGAAATTTCAACGACCGGACCAATTTCAAGATTCATCAGTTTTTGATTGGTTTCCTGGATTTCTGTGGCCGGGTCAGTGGTATTTTTCTTACAGGCCGAATTGAAAAATACAAACATGAACAACAGTACTGTTGAACAATACGATAAATGCTTCATGGTCTTTTTTTTTCGTGGTAACTTGAATCTGATTTCTGCGTTGTTGGTAGGTTTATGTCTGTTCGACGGGAAAAATAGGTTCGTGAAAATTGTGCAAAGAACACAATTGCCCTAATTTTTATTTTTCGTCAGATGACATATTATTAATGGGTTTTGGAATAAATAGTGGTTTTCAGCAGGTATATTGCCAAAAGATACAAATAAAAACTGAAACAAAACTGCTTGTTTTTTGATCGTAAACGGGGAAAAAGCAACGTAAGGAAAACTTGAACCAAAACGTTCAGTATTGCCGAAAAATTAAGTTTAACTACCAATGAATCAGTCTATTTTGACTGATTTGAATTGCACTCGGCGATAAAATCAGACATCCACAACTATCGATACCCCACCGAAGAATACCCACCCCAATGCCTGATAGTGGCTTTGGCCGTTTTTCCCATTCGAAGATCATTCACCGTCAGGGGCTGGTGGTCAATACTGGTCGAGTAGATGATGAGCATACCCGGGAAAGTTACATTCTAAGGGTCAATACTTACCTGCCCAACAATTTCTGCAGGAAAAGGGGCAACGTGAAAATTGGATATCTCCTGGAGACCATCTTGCCTTGTACATGCCTCAAAGCCTAACGTCTATTGATCACAAAATCATAATACTTTACCCTCCTCTTATCCGGCGTGATCGAATAGATCCAATAGTTGATGTTTTTGAAACTGATTGCCTGCATGATTGGGAATACCTCTTTGGTAAAGACGAATATCAGGGAATTTCTTTCTCGCCTCTGTTCAGTTGAAAGAATATAGCCTATTTCATTCGTTGAAGGATTACCCATCAGTTTATTTACAGGGAAAGTCCGTTTCTGATTCGCCTTAAACCTAACATTGATCGAATCGTTCAGATGCCTGTTTTCTTTGTTTTGGTAGGGAAAAAGAACATAGTTTTCTTCATCATTAAGGGCAAAAATGGTCAGGTATCCATCGGAATAGGGCAAGAACGAAAACTTCATCAAATCATTATTCTCATATGATTCTTTTACCCCTTCAACGATAAAATCGAATGACTGATCAGATTTATGTTCATATTTTATAATCTGAGCGTTAATTATCACCTGGATAACCGTATTGCCAAATTGATTCACCGAGGTCTTTTCTCCAATGATTGTATCATTGAGTACCGCACCACTAATTTCAACCGACAGGACAGAATTGATATCCTGTTTGTGTTCAGAACCTGTTTCGCTGCTAATCAGGATATCGGATGAGGAAATATTCTCCACCACACCGGCTTTTCTTAAGGCATTCAATTTAGCTTCTATCACTGCCTGACTGAAAGCATCTTTTAAGCTGAGATCAGATTTATTGGATAAAATATATTCGCCTGACACATTCTTGATGGTCTTTATCTCTTGAGAGAATAACCCGTTCGATAAAAGCACAAGCATGAAAACAAACGGATAGATTCTCATAATCACAATATATAAAATGTGTTTCTCAACTAGATAATTAAAGGATTCCTATTTGAAAGTTGTCTTTTGCCAGGTATCCTGAACCACTAAACCGGTATTGACCTGAGGTGTTTGCGACTTTTTATTCACCAGCACGGATTGCTGCATTACATTGGTCCTGATATAATCATAGATTTCATTTAAGGAGGCAGTTCCTTTGCTCTCCTGTAATTTTTTTAGTAAAAAATAGGTGAAAAGACCATGGTTTTTCTCGGGCAACGGGAAGGCGGTCTCATCTCCTGTTGCTGCACTAATCACAACAACATTTCCAGGCAAAACGTCGTTGATAGGTTTAATTTTCACCCCCCTACCTTCCGAAAGCATGGTTTCATTTACTTCCCTTGTTGCACCGCTGAAACAGGCATCTAAAAATACTGTAACAGAAATGGATGGAGTCTCAGTCAATTTGGAATAAATCTCAGATAGTTTGATCGCTGAAGCCGTATTGCGGGAATTTCCGTCAACCGGTAACAGGAATGCGCTTTTAGATTGCTCATCGGGCATTCCATGACCCGCATAATAGAAGATGATTTTAACCTGACCAAGATAGGCTTTTGAAACATCACCAATCCATTTTAATGCATCAAGAATCTGGCCATAAGTTCCATCCTCGATATAATGTATATTGTTGTAAGGTATTCCTATTGTTTTTTGCAGGTATTGTTTAAATATCCTTGAATCATTCAGGGCAAAACCGACTTTAATTTCTTTTGAATAATTCTCATTGCCAATCACAACTGCAAAGATTTTATCATTGACAACACCGCCTGCCGGGATATTCTCGTCGGTATCTGAATTGTATTCATGAACATCCTCCATGCTCGCCGACTTATTTGTCTGAACCTTTGGATTATTTCTGAATTCACTGAAAACACCATGCAAAATTAATTCTATTGAAATTCTCCGGTATTGGGAGCCCTTCTCCTTCGCTACATAGGTGTAATGCTGGAAATGTAATTTCGCACTATTTAAGGATTCAATGTAATTGGTAATAAAATCCCTTACACCATAGGTCCTGAGAAATGCCAGTTGTTCATTTTTGGTGATCCCTGTTTTCTGACTAACAGTCATGCTTTCCAGGTTGTTGTTGAAGAAATAGGGTTCATCTTCAAAATCCTTGAAATCGCCTGAATAGGGAATAGTATTTACAACTGGCGACGCATCCGTCGACCCGGTAATTTTAATGGTGACATCCATCCCGCTTTTGATGTATTTGATCAGTTCTTTGTCAATGGTTTCCTTTAGAATCTGAACAGTAATTTTTGCTGCATTCGAGGAGGTTAGTTTGTATTTACCCAATGGAAAATCATCAGTCTGGTTTTCAACGGTGGCTTTTATCACTTCATAACTGTACTCAATGTGGTAATTCAATTCCGGTTTCCCTATGGAATCCTTTTCAACCGTAATTTTTGTGTTGACACTTAAATTAACATTGTCAGAAATAATTTTCTCTTCTTTTTTCAGACCGATGTATGTGTTTAACTTTTCCTTCAAAGTATCCTGTTTATTGGCAACTTCGACCAGAACTTCAATGGGAGGCGCAACGATTTCTTCAACCCGGTACAACTCATTGTTTTTGATTCCGCTTTCATCGTAGTAGAATGTTTTTTGATTCAGCGTATCTTTCAACTCCAGATAGTTCAGTTTAAAGTCATCATTGTCAAATACAAATTGAAAGACCTGCGGCTTCAGGCTTTTGAAATTCTTACTGAAATTTTCAGCTTCATTTTTAGGAATTTTCAGTGCAATGGCACATTTTTGATCGTACGTAATGGTATAAGTCTCTTTCCCGGTGTCATAAGCCGACAACTGACTATCTATCAGCGGATAAACCCTGAGGGCATATTTATTCACGATAGAATCCTGAATTTTATTGACCTGCTTTTTTTTGTTTTCCTGTGAAATTCGATTTTGATACAGTAGGATTGATTCACCCTCCCTTTTTTGCTCCCATTGCTCAATTTGTTCCTGTATCTCCTTTTTGATCAGATATTCCAGTGGCAAGGGCAAATCCGTAACTTCCCATACTCTTAATAATTTATCCTGTCCTCCTGCAAAAAAGAATTCTCTTCTCTGATCAAAATCATACGAGAAAATTACTTTTGAAACCGGTGCGATATTATCTTCCAAGGACTTATAAACTGCACCATTTTTTAAGGCCCAGAATACGATCTTATTATCATCACCGGCACTTGCCACATAAAAATTATTCTGGTTGATTGCAACACTATTGACGCGACCGGCATGTCCTAATATATCATACTTTATATTGCCTGTATTTGAGTCGATAATTTTTACAAATCCAGAAGAAGTACCGACGACTATCAACGCATCATCTGAACTGATACACATGGAAGTAATTTCCGAGTTGATCCTGATTGTTTTCTCCTGTTTCAATTCACGAAGATTCCAGATTGAGATCGTACTGTCCTGATTGGCACTATAAATAATATTTCCGGTTGAATTATAACTCAAAACTTGAATGGCTCCATTTTCACTTTTGAGGTTTGCCAGTAGCTTATTTTGCTTTACATCGTACACGTGAATTTCCATATCCTCTCCTGCACTAGCCAAATATCCCTGAGAAGAAAAGCAGATTGTATTGATTAATTTGTGGTGGGTCTTAATGGTTTTCACTAACGAAGACTTGTCATCGATTTTCCAAACCTGGATGAAGCTACCCGTGCTATTTGCCAGATATCCTCCGGTTGGACTGCACGCAATCGAATGTATTTCCGGATTTGAAATTATCTTGATATTCCACGCAATAACATTCAGGTTGTCAATGCAACTGTAGATCGAATATACGTGAGTACTAATATCAGTGATTTGACCCTCCAGATTCACCTCCCTGACAAATTTAATCTGCGCTGACGTTTGGATCGAAGCCAGCAGGGCAATAATAAAAAAGATTTTTTTCATACAAAAGGATAAGTAGGTTTTGAGCAAGTTCAATCAATTTCGTTGAAAATGAAAAGATTGTAGTTTCGGTGTCTCTTTGATCAACTAAGTTATGAAAATTTGTTTATTACTTACTCTAACGGAAAAATAAAAATCCGAAGCACGACTATACTGATTCGGCACTATTGATAAGTTGCACGGAGAACAGGAAACGCCCTTAAAATAAAATAAAACTGTCAATTACTTCGTGTCCCTTTGTGTTTGCCTTCGGGCCCTTTGTATCGAGCAATTTAACCACGAAGAACCCAAAGGATGGCAGAAAGATCACGAAGGCTGCTACTTATTTATTTTACTGAATGCCCTCAGATACTTATCAATGTACTCCATTTTTGTCCTGGATTTGTATTGCATGACGAACCTTGGGTGCTCCAGGGCGATGATCTCTTTAAAAAATCCGTATTTATCATTCAGGGCAGTGATAAATTTCTCATTCTTTCCTGTTCCGAAGCAATAGCCGATATCCGTTTCAATACCCAGGCCGAGCTGTTTACGGATGTTCTCAACCCCGAAATCGTAAACTGCTGCAGTCAGTTCCTTGCTATCATAGTAATTGTAATTCTTTTCCTTTCCTGATTTGTCTTGGATGACAAATCCAAGCGGAATTACTGAATTAATGTAAAAATCGCGGTAGAAAGCATCAGCTCCGCCGTAGGCTTGAATGACCTCATAAACAAAAACAGAGGAAGGTTCATGCGTCGACTTGCCGGCATATTCAATTCCGCACGGATCGTTCAGCCGCTTGGTGTCCGTAAATGGGATACCTGTCACCCCGGCGCCAAAACGCCCCGGATTAATACCCAGAATAAGGTGCCGGGTATGGTGATCACTGTAATATTTCCGGTAAAAAGCAGAGGATATGGGTAGAATTTGGTCGTTCTGCTTGAACGGGTTCATGATGCTGATGCCATCCGGCAAAGGGTCGTTGAATTCGAGTGACCTGTTAAATTCGATCACCTTGTCGGCAAAAGTCGGCAGCATAATTATAAGCCTTTTTGTTATTGATCTGATAGCAAAAGCAAACTTCACTACGTTCACATTGACACAACTTATTTACAAACGTAGTGAAGCATGCTCAAATGAGGTACAAACTGGTAGAACAATACTATCTACTTTGTAATCCCCTCCAACGTAAACAGAAAGGCCCAGTTCAGTGCCAAATCCTTCAGGTAATCAAATCGTCCGCTTGCGCCACCATGACCGAATTCCATATTGGTATGGAGCAAAAGCATATTCTTATCTGTTTTCATCTCCCTGAGTTTGGCAACCCATTTGGCTGGCTCAAAATACTGAACCTGGCTGTCATGCAAGCCTGTTGTAACCAAAATATGTGGGTAGTTTTTCTTCTCCACATTTTCATAAGGGGAATAACTCTTCATGTAAAAATAGGCATCCTTCTCTTTGGGATTACCCCATTCATCAAACTCGTTGGTGGTAAGCGGAATGCTTTCATCCAGCATGGTATTGACGACATCCACGAAAGGAACCTGGGCAATCACCCCGTGCCACAAACCGGGAGCCATGTTGACGATCGCACCCATCAGCAGTCCGCCTGCGCTGCCACCATGGGCGTACAAATGGGCCTTACTGGTAAATTTCTCCCTTACCAGGAATTCGCCGCAGTCGATGAAGTCGTTGAACGTATTGATCTTTTTCATCAGCTTGCCATCTTCATACCAGAGCCGGCCCATCTCCTGCCCTCCGCGGATATGCGCGATCGCAAACACAAAGCCTCTGTTCAGCAAACTCAAACGGGTGCTGCCAAAAGTGGCGTCCATACTGGCTCCGTAACTTCCGTATCCATAAAGCAGCAAAGGCGATTTTCCATCTTTTTTGAATCCCTTTTTGTAAACCAGCGAAATGGGGACCTTCGTCCCGTCTTTTGCCGTCGCATACAACCTTTCGGTAACGTAATCCTTCGGATCATAACCACCCAGTACCTCCTGCTGCTTTTTCAGGATCTTCACTTTCGTGACCATGTCATAATCGTAGGTTGAAGAAGGAGTTGTCAACGAGGTGTAACTGTATCTCAAATTAGCGCTGTTGTACTCAGGATTGGCACCGAAATTGGCAGAATAGGCAGGTTCTCCGAAATCAATATAATGTTCGTTTGTATCCTTCAGGCTTCTGACCCTGAGTTTAACCAATCCATCTTTGCGCTCATTGATGACAATAAAATCCCGAAACTCTTCCACGCTTTGCAACAACACATCCTTGCGGACCGGGATAACTTCTTTCCAGGAAGCGGCCAAAGTCTTGTTTAACGGACATTCCATCAGTTTGAAGTTCTTGGCATCATCCTTGTTGGTCAGGATCAGAAAGCGGTCTGCCAGAGGCACCACAGTATACAATACATCCTTCATCCTGGGCTGGAAGATGGCAAATGAATCAGTAGGTTTTGAGGCGTCAATCATTCGCCACTCGGCAGACATGGTAGCCTGTGAAACGATGAAAATATACTTGTTGTTTTTACTCTTATCGATGCCGATGTAATTGCTCTTGTCTTTTTCTTCGTAGACCAACACATCCTTTTTGGGATCTGTTCCCATCGTATGACGCATGATCTTCTCCGACAACAGCGTTACCGGATTCTTGGCGGTATAGAAAATAGTTTTGTTGTCGTTGGCCCAGACCGGAGCACCTTCCGTGTTTTCAATTGCATCGGACGAAATCTTACCCGTTTGAAGATCTTTGATGTGAATGGTATATTGCCTGCGGCTTACCAGATCCTCGCCGAAAGCCATAAAACGGTTGTCTTCGCTGATACTGAACCCTGTTGCAGCGTAATAGGCATGCCCTTCTGCCATCTTGTCGACATCCAGCAGGATTTCTTCAGGGGCATTCAGACTTCCCTTCTTCCGGCAATATTTGTAATACTGCTTGCCATCTTCGGTGCGGGTATAATAGAAATACCCGTTTTTATTGACAGGAACACTCTCATCTTTCTCTTTGATCCTGCTCTTCATCTCCGTGAACAAATCAGCCTGAAACTGCCTGGTCCCGGCCATCACCTGATCCAGGTAACTGTTCTCGGCCTTCAGGTAGTCCACCACTTTGGTACTGTCCGGTCCTTTGCCAAAAAAGTCGTACATCCAGTAATAATTGTCAAGAACCTTGTCGCCATGGATGGTACGTACATGTTCTTTCTTCGCTGCAATGGGAGCTGTTGCTTTCATAAACTGGGCATTTACTGATATTACGTAAATTAGAAGGGTCACCAAAATAATTGATTTTTTCATGTTCGGATGGTTGAGTTTGAGTTGGAAGCAGGAATAAAATTTGTCTTTTAGTCGAATAGGTTGATTAGATAGACCTTAGAGAACTTTGTGTCCTATGTGGTTAGGCTTGGAATTTAACCAGGAAGGACACAAAGGGATATACAAAGCCTCACAAAGTAAACGATATTACATTCAAATTGTTACACGAATGAGTTAATCCGCTTTCAAAGTTTTCGAGTCTTTGGTGAGTCCGCCGGAAGAAGCAGTAACCTGGATCTTTCCTTTCTGCAGAGCGGAACCCACGATGATCATCGCTTTCCCATAGAAAAGATGGACGAAATTGACCTGAAACGGATCTGCACATTGCGGATTTCCGTTTCCAACCCCGGCCACATGGCCCGGCCCATTGACGGAGATGTCAATTTTATTGGTGGCAAGCGGACAAACATTCCCTTCCTTGTCGATGGCTTCAACCAACAGATAAGACAGGTCCATCCCGTCGGCATAAATAGATGAACGATCAGGGGTTAAACGAATTCCAACCGGTTCACCGGCCGTTTTCATCACCTGCTCACCTATTTTTTCACCTTCCCGGTAGGCAACAGCCTTGAGTTCGCCAGCTTTCCATGTCACTTCCGGCCACATCAGTCTGAATCGTTCGACGGCTTTCGCGGAAGCCGGACTCTTGGCTTTTTTTCCCAGGGATAGTCCATTCAGGAAAAGTTCGGCACAGTCGCCGTTGGTGTAAACAAATACCGGAATTTTTTCGGCCTTGGCGCCCTCCCAGTTCCAGTGGGGGAGAATATGAACCGTTGTCTCTTCGGGTTTCCAATAGCTTTTGTAAAGGTAATACCTGTCTTTCGGGATGCCGCAAAGATCCACAATCCCGAAATAGGAGCTTCGGGAAGACTCCTTGTCAGTCATGCCGTGCGCCTTGGTCCACATGTTGTTGTAGGGCGTCGGCTCTCCCAGATAATCGAAGCCGGTCCACACAAATTCGCCTGCCACATATTCCTCGTCCTGCTGCCACATGAAGTCCTCGTCAGGCAGATCAGCCCATTCGGGTACATTCAAATCGTACGAACTCACCTGAAGTGAATTGGTAAATTCGGCTCTTTTCACCGGAAGGGGCAATTCGTAAAACCCGCGCGTGCTCACCGTTGATCCTGATTCACTGACAATGACAGCCTTGTTCGGCTCCATCTGCCGGGCCAGACTGTAACGTCTACCGTAATTCCAGCTATGCACGTCATAATAGTCAAAATGACGAAGCGCCGCACTGCCGGTATTGTCGCATGCCATGGTCACAGGCCGGGTAGGATCATATTTCCTGACATAGCTGATCATGGTTTGCAACCGGTGAAAGCCGTTGTTCTTGTTGTACTGGACGTCGCCCATTTCATTGCCTACACTCCAGATAAACACGCAGGGATGATTGCGGTCTCGGAGTACGAAATTGCGGATGTTTCTTCCGGCAAATTCCTCGAAATCGGTATTCTCATTGATATCCGCTTTCCCGTCGTATTTATCGAACGCCTCATCGTAGACAAGTATTCCCATCCTGTCGCACAGGTCGTACAACTCGGGAGCTGCCATGTTGTGACTGGTGCGTATCGCATTACAGCCCATTGATTTCATGATTTCGATCTGCCGTTCCATCGCCCTTGGGTAGAATGCAGCACCAATTGGTCCCTGGTCATGATGAAGATCCACACCTTTCAGTTGAACTCTTTGATCGTTCACGTAAAGGCCATTGTTGGCCGTAAGCCGGATGGTTCTGATGCCAAAGGGTGTTTCATAGGTATCAGCCAGTTGGTCACCCTTGTAAATATTGGTTTGAACCCGGTACAAAACCGGATTGGCGATATTCCAGCGCTGAGGGTCTGTCAGTCCAATGGTAATTTCTATCTCCTTGCTACTTCCGGCATTGATCACCGTAACCACATCCTTTTTGCCGACTTCATGGCCATTGGGGCTCAACAGGATATTCTCCACCCTGATCTTTTCCTCCTTGTTGGCCGACAGATTCAGGACTGTAGTCATAATTCTGGTCTCGGCATAGTTTGATTTAATGACCGGGTTGGTGACCTGGGTTCCCCAAACACCGACATGAACCGGATCAACCACCACCATCTGAACTTTCCGGTAAATTCCTGCTCCGGGATACCATCTGCTGTCATGTCCGCGGGTGTCGGCATGGATGGCCAGAATATTTTTCCCGTTTACTTTCAGAAATTTTGTCACATCCAGGCTAAAGGAGTTATAGCCGTAATCCCATTTGCCTGCCAACTGCCCGTTGATGAAGATTTCGGGCGCAGACATGATCCCGTCAAATAACAGGTAGACGGTTTTTCCTGCATAACCTGCCGGGATTTCGAGGTTTCTGCGATACCATCCTTCGCCCTTCCAGGGAAGTTTGCCCGTATTCGAATCACCATCTACGATGATCGGGCCCGAGATGGCCCAATCGTGCGGAACAGACACATCCTGCCATTTCGAATCATCAAATTTCTGTGTCGCGGCATTCGCGATATTCCCTTTCGAAAATTTCCAGCCTGTCTGTAGGGTAATTGTTTCCCTTGCCTTGGCTGTGCAGATTGCAGCAACCAATAGCATCAGAATAAAAAAAATCTTTCTGTTCATGTCGTGAGAAGCTTTACGAAATTTAATAGTCAGAATTAATTCTCAATTGTTTTTATCTCGCCAATTTAATTTTTATCACTGAAAAAGAAGACGGTGTCAGGATCACTTTCATCGTTTTTCGTGTTAAATAGATAACCTGATTCGCAGGACTGATCAACAGAGGCCTTTCCAGAGAATTGACAGCCTCGGGATCGCCACTTTCCAAAACTGTCCGGAACGCTTTCGGGTTCAATCCCTTTTTACCATCCAGAATGATCCTTTGATTCCAGGTGTTGCCGGTAGTGTTGACCAGTTTCAGAATAATTTCTCCGGAACCGGAGTCAAAAACGGCTGATGCATAGATCCCATCTTTCCCTGTAAGCGGCTGGTTGTCCTGGGTAACAGACAGCACATTCGTACCCCTGTTGTTGGAGAACATCTTCTGAACATAGTAATTGGCTGTCCCAAACGACTTCAAATTGTCGAACCAGATCAGGTCAGGGGTCCATTGCCAGCCATCCACATGCGCCAAAAGAGGAGCATAGGAACAGAGATGGACGACATCCGCATTTCGCTCCAGTCCGGTCATGAAGGCTGCCTCGGCAATGGCGCATCTCCAGTTGTTTTTATTGTCCGGATTTGCGCCTGATTTACTCTGTGCCGCGTATTCACCCGCAAAAATCTTGTAACTGTTGCGGTCGTAATGATCGTAACGGGTTGCATTCTGAAGAAACCATTCCGGACTGGCATAATAATGTTCATCGACTACCTCTGCCTGAAGTCTTTTTAACTCTTTAGAGGCATAATCAAAAAATTTGCCGTTGGGAGATGGGCCTGTACCCGTAACCAGCTTGATTTCCGGATACTTCGACTTGATCGCCTTGACAAAGGCTTCGTACCGCTCGATGTACTGAGCGCCCCATTGTTCATTCCCTATACCCATCATCTTCATATTGAAAGGTGCCGGATGGCCCATAGATGCACGAATTTTACCCCATCCTGTATCCGCTGCCCCATTGGCGAACTCCACCAAATCAAGGGCATCCTGAATGTAGGGACCCAACTGGTCCATCGGGGCAACTTCTGCAGAATTATACTGACATGCCATGCCACAGCTCAAAATCGGGAGAGGTTCAGCCCCGATATCCTCGGCAAGCAGGAAATATTCAAAGAAACCCATGCCAAACGACTGGTAATAATCAGGTGTCAGACGATGCTTGAATTCGGTGTTCCACCGGTTGATCATCGTTTTGCGCGCATCGATATTTCCGATTGTATTTTTCCATTGGTAACGGGTAGCCAGTTCGAAGCCTTCTACGATACATCCTCCCGGGAATCTGACAAATCCGGGTTTCAGGTCGGCCAGCAACTGCACCAAATCTGCGCGTAGTCCTCCCGGACGGTTTTTCCAGGTATCATCGGGGAAAAGTGAAATCATATCGATATCCAGAGCACCACTCCCTTCGAACCAGATATCCAGTTTGGATTTGGAGTCAGTGGCAGTGGCAGTGATGTCGGCACTGTATCTTTTCCAGTCACCTTTTTCAGGAGCAAGGTTGGCAGTTCCGATGATCTCACCCTTTTCACTGACAAGTTCAAGCCTTAATTTCAGAAGACTCTCTTCCGCATTCCTGGCTAAAACCGAGAAATGATAGCTCATTCCCTTTTTGATCCCCATACCACGGAAACCCTCATTTTCTAGTCCAAATTTTTCGTCCGTACCGTTTCGGGCAATTCTGACAAAACGCGGATTTGCTTCATTCGTTGCACTCCGGTTAAGTATCAGCAGTCCTTCTGTTGGATCCTTTTTCAGAATCTTCCACCCCATCAATGGTTTGGCAAACTCGAATGAGCGGTTCTTGACCAGTTCGGCATAAATGCCTCCATCGGCCGCAAGATTGATGTCTTCAAAGAAGATCCCCCACATGGTTGACTGAATGTCGGAAGTGGGTTGGTCGATCCTGACTACGATCGGATTTCCCGTTTGTGCCAGGGCCTGATCTGATAGAACTATCCCAACATAGAAAAGCACAAAAAACAAAATATTTCTCTTCATAAATTCACCAATATGGCTGTTTCAATTTTTTTCCTTCAGTAGATTTAACCTGATCTCCGTGCTTCCTTGCCAACTCAATTCACTATTTTTTGGGAACGAGAATGGCACGGCAAAAATCAACACATTTCCCAACTTCACTGACAGCATCCGAACCGGCAGGAATGGTGTATTCCAGTTCAATGTCGCAGAAAATCGGCCAGTTGTTCTTTTGAATTAATTGCAGGATTTCTGAAACGGGGGTTTCGCCTTTGCCCCATGCCTGATTTTTGTTGGGATCGGAAGCTTTAGGACCGGTTTTGTCTTTGATGTGGATGCTAATAATTCTGCTGTGAAGACGTTGAATGAGTAGGGCTGGATTGACTCCTGTCGCTCCGAAATAATGGCCGGCATCGAAATTAAGCATCAATTTGGATCCCATTGCCAACACTTTATCGAAACTGAAATTGGGATCCCCCGGCTGACCGTGGTTGTGAAAGATCACAAACAGGTTGTGTTTTTCGCCAAAAGGTTGCATTCGTTTAGCTGCATCTTCCGAAATCTCCATCGAAATACCCACAGCACCAACAGCCTTGCAGGCATTGAAGGCATAATTAATTTCTTCGTCGGACCAGCTTTTGTCGCCCAATTTCAGAATATGAATTTGGACGCCTTTTGATTTAAATTTTTTTCGGATCTCCCTGAATTTATCCATGGAAACGGTTGTTCTCCATTGGCGAATGGCTTCCGCGTCCTTAGTTTGGGGAATTCCTGCAAATCTTTCTGCCACATCACCCATCAGCTCTACCGAACTCAATCCGGATTGAACGATGTAGTTCAAAACGGCATCGAGGGACTGATCTGCCATGCTTCGGTAACTGTAGGTGATTGAACCGATTTGTACACCACTGAATTTTGAACTTTGTTTACCCACAGCAGTGGTTGAAGAAAAAATCATCAATGCGGATAGGATTAAAAGTGCCCCGTATCGACCAGCCGAATGGCTGCTTTTTTGAAAACTGATTTGAATGTTTTGTAGCATGAGTATAGTTTTTTTGGGTTGAAGAATAAAATGATGATTCGCTGAAGCCGCAAGTTATCTAAGGTGGATTCAGCATGCAAGTTAACAATAGAAATTTAAATTTGAGTTACTGATATTCCCATTTCAGAACCCGATAAAAAAATATTAAGAAATAGGAAACAACCTCTTCATCACATCAATGCTCATAGCCAATTGCCAGAGTCAAATCAGGATTCATAATATCTGTATAACTGCAAAAAATGCAAGCGATATATCCGAACTAAGGCCGGGGATTTCCTGAATGGAGTGTTACCCGACGCATTATTCGATCAGCTGCAGGAGGACTGACAAATCTCTTCCGACAAAAACAGACTTTTTCGTTAAATTGATTTACCTTCGCGAATTCATATTAACCGTGAAGACTGTTCCAATATGTGGAAATATTTGACCAGGGTACTCCTGCGTAACAGACCTGCTATACTGATATTTATCTTGCTGCTCACTGCTTTCATGGCATGGCGCGGCATGGGGGTTAAACTCTCGTACGAAAACGCGAGCATACTTCCGGCAGACGATAGTTACATTGTAGATTACCAGGCATTCAAAAGTCGGTTTGGTGAAGACGGGAGTGTTATAGTGATTGGAGTTGAGAACCCGGACATGTTTAAGCTGAAGGATTTCAATCTTTGGTACGATCTGACTGCGGACATGTCTAAAATCTATGGCGTACAAGGAGTTATGTCCATCACAAAAGCCTCCACCATACTGAAAGATGATTCACTGCACCAATTTGTTTTCGTCCCTACGGTGGCATCAAAACCCGCAACCCAGGCAGAGGCTGACAGTCTGAAAAATAAGATCATGTCGTTGAAGTTTTACGACGGGTTGCTCTTCAACTCCAAAACTGACGTTTTCATCCTTGCAATTACCCTCAAGAAATCGGTCCTGAACGATAAGATACGCATGTCGATCACAGATGACATTGTTGCACGGGCTAAGGTTTATACTAAACTGAGTGGACATGAGCTCCACTATTCGGGACTCCCATATATCCGAACGGTAATCGCCCGAACGGTCCAGCATGAGCTTTTCCTTTTTGTCCTGCTCTCCATTATCATCGCGGCATTCATTCTTTACCTTTTCTTTCGCTCACTTAAAGTTGTTGCCAGTTCACTCGTCGTTGTCGGAATCAGCATTATTTTCACGCTCGGACTGATCAGTCTGTTTGGGTACAAAATCACCATCCTCAACGGTGTGATACCTTCATTGATTGTCGTCATCGCGATTGAAAACTGCATTTATATTCTCAACAAATACCATTGGGAGTACCGCAACCATGGCAACAAAATATTGGCCTTGTCGAGGGTTGTTCGCAGGATTGGTTTTGCTTCGCTAATGGTTAATACTGCCACAGCAGCAGGCTTTGCGGCTTTTATCCTGGTCTCCAACCAATTGTTGCGCGAATTCGGTATTATTGCCTCCATCAGCATCATGATGGAATATGTGCTTTGCATTACCCTGCTGCCAATCCTGTTCAGCTACATGGATCCTCCGAGTGAAAAACACGTCAAACATCTCGACAACAATTTTTTCAACAGCATCCTGGAGAAGATTCTTTATGTGATTCAGTACAAAAGAAAGTGGGTTTTTACCCTTGCGGGGATACTGCTTGTAGCAGGGATTATTGGAATGCTGAACATGCATACTTCAGGTAAGGTGACAGATGATATTCATCAGGGCAATCCGCTATACAAGGATCTGAAATTCTTTGAGAAACAGCTCGGAGGAGTGATGCCTTTTGAAATATCAGTCGACACCAAAAAGAAAAAAGGGGTAATGCTTTACCCAACCATCCAACGGATTGACCAGCTTCAAACCGTGATTTCCAAAAACAAGGAATTCTCCAAGCCTCTGTCGGTTGCCGAATTTGTAAAATTTGCCAAGCAGGCTTATTTCAATGGCAATCCGGAAATGTACACGTTGCCCAATTCAATGGAAAAAACCTTTGTCCTTTCCTATTTTCCCAAGAAGGCGGACGGGAACCAACAATTGCTCAATTCATTCATTGACAGCACACAACAGATAACGAGGATTAGCTTTCAGATGGCCGACACCGGCACCAAAGACATGAACAGGCTCCTTGACAGTATCCGTCCTCGTGTGGACTCCATTTTTGCAAAGAAGGATTACGATGTCAAAATTACCGGGGGTAGCGTGATCTCGGCAAGAGGAACGGAATTTTTAATCAAGCATCTCTTAATTAGCGTTTTAATTGCCATTGGATTCATCTCCCTGCTGATGGCGCTGATGTTTACCAGCGTCCGCATGATTGCTGTATCCATGATCCCTAACATTATTCCGCTCATCATCACAGCTGCCATCATGGGTTTTACAGGAGTGCCCATCAAGCCTTCCACCATCATCGTGTTCAGTATTGCCCTTGGCATTTCTGTCGACAACACGATTCAGTATCTCTCGAGGTACAGACACGAACTCAAGGTTACCAACAACAACATCAAACTATCCACACTGAATGCCCTGCATGAAGCCGGTTTTAGCATGATTTACACATCCATTGTACTGGTTTTGGGATTCAGTGTCTTCATGGTCTCCAGTTTTGGCGGAACCCAGGCCCTCGGATTACTGGTTTCAACCACCCTTTTCATTGCCATGTTCTTCAATATGATCGTACTTCCCTCGTTGCTTTTAGTTCTAGACAAATATCTGGTTACCAAAGCATTTAAAGGAGAACCGGTGATTGATATTGATGAAGAGGCAGAGGATGATGCCAAAGGCTAAAGAAGGCAAAAGGCAAAAGAAGGGACTCCGGATATTTGTGTAAGGAAGGATAAGACTTGAGTTATGAATTAAAAGAAAGGAGCGAATTCAGGAATGGGATCATTACCTAATCAAATAAAAACGTCCGGATTTTCATCCAGACGTTTTTATTTTTTACCCCCCTCTTCGGAGTCCCATACTTTTGCCTTGAATTTTACCCCGCTCGCTTTTCCGTCGCCAGAATCATCTTAATCTGAAGTTTGTTGCCGATGGCCAGCACATCAATCAAATCCTGGATTGTCAATGAATTATCGGTCCTCAGGACGATGGTCACGTCGTTGATTCTTTGTTTGATGACCCGGAGGGAGCCCTCCAGTTTATTGAATGGAATCTGCTCCTTGTCGATGAAGTAATTTTTTTCCCTGGTAATGGAGAGGGTGATCTGCTTTTTGTCGAGGGTCTGGTTGGATGCCGACTTGGGCAACAGAAGCTTGATCACATTGGGATTCGCAAATGTGGCCACCAACAGGAAGAACAGCAACAGGAAGAACATGATGTCATTCAATGATCCGGTGGCGACTTCGGGCTGGAACGCAAGCCTTTTCCTAAGCTTCATCTCAATTGTGTTCTATCAGGTTGATAAACTCAAACGCATCTTCCTCGACGCGGTTCATGTATTTGTCGATCATGATGTTCAACATGTGGTATCCGGAATAGGCAATTACCCCGACAATCAGTCCGAGTCCGCTTGAGACCATTTTCTGGTACAGACCACCGGAGATAATTCCGATGCTGATGTTATCGGAGAGCGAAATATCGTAGAAAATCTTGATAACCCCTGCGATGGTACCAATAAATCCCAACATGGGGGCGATACCGGCAAAAAGTCCAAGGTAGTGCAGATCTTTGCTCATTTTGTTCATCTCAATCTGGGCGGCTGTTTCAATGGAACTTTCCACATCCTTGATCGGCTTTCCAATGTTGCGGGTGGCGTGATAGAATATCCGGCTGTAGGAACTGCTCCCGGCCTGAAGGGTCGCCACTGCTTGTTTCAGATCACCGCTTTTCAGGTACGAGTGGAAAGAGGAAACAATATTGGGTTCAGCCCTTGTATAACGTTTGATCTCCAGGTATTTTACAATTATTATATAACAGGAAATGAGGGAGATAATTCCAATCGGAACCAATATCCAACCTCCATTGAGCAACAACTCAAACATGGAAATACTGGAATTTTGTACCGCATGTTGCTGAACACCTAGCTGTAAAATCATATGCTTTTGTTAAAGTATTGAATCAATCATCAATGAACTCTGGTAAAAATCGGTGAAGGTCTGGCAGATTAAAATCTGAAGTGTGTTAATTGGCCAATTAGCACGCCGGCTTAAGCCCACTTACGCAACTGCTTGAAGTTGATGCGCAATTTTTTAATCCGCTGAAGATAGGTGGTCACAAACAACCTGTGAACTTTAGGGAACTCTATTTTCCTGAACTCGTATCCTTCCGCCTTAAGCGCTTCGACAGCACGTGGAAGAGCCCATTTCAAATGCTCCTCAGCCTTGTAGGAATCATGAAAAGTGATGATACTCCCTGATCTTACAAATTTCAGCACATTGTTGAGCACCTCTTCCCGGGTGATATTCGGGTTATAGTCACAGGATATAACGTCCCACATCACAATCTTGTATTTTTGAGAGAGAAAAAGATACTGACCCCTCGTCAGCCAGCCGTGCGGAGGCCTGAAAAGGTTGGATCCAATGATCATATTGGCCTGTTCGATGTCTTTAAAATATTCAAGATTGCTTGTTTTCAATCCCTGAAGATGGTGATAGGTATGGTTACCCACGGCATGACCATCTTCCAGTATCTGTTCAAAGATTTCAGGGTAACGGAATACATTTTCGCCCACCGCAAAGAATGTTGCCTTGATCTGCTGCTCATTCAGAAAATCCAGCAACCATGTGGTGACTCCTGGTACCGGACCGTCATCAAAAGTAAGATAAACGGTTTTCTCTTCCCCCGACATGCGCCATACGGCAGCAGGAAACCACTTGGTAAAAAACCGGGGAAGTTGAACCTGTAACTTAAACTTCATATTGAACTATTAAAGGTACAAAAGTAACGATATTCTTATAAGTTGTATGAATTCGGCACAAAGATCATTTTGGTGAGGAATTTAATCTCTCCGGCTGAACCTTTGAAATCATTCTTCCCAATTTGGCATTGATCTCAATTGAGAGTTCCTTCTCGCCAAATTGTTCTGTTATTGAACCCAGTTCCTGCAGTAAATAGAAGGCCCGCTGTAAATCATCCGTCACGGAATCCCTGAATTTTGGTTCCAGTGACAAATAATAAAGTATCTCGCGTTCATTGTTATCCACCATCTGCCGAACGACTTCGTTCCCTTTTTTAACGGACGCTGGCAACGTATTTACCTCCATGGAGGTGCGTTCCTTACCCTTTTTATGCATATCATACTGAGCAGCCTTGTAATAAGCCTCGGCCATCAAAAGATTGAAATAATTGTATGGCACTTTCTTGTTGGGAACCAGTTCGTTACAACGATCAAGTACGGCAACGGCCGAATCTGTCCGGCCCTCTAAAACAAGTTGATCTGCCAATCTAACAAAATTATTCCGGATATTCATTGACATTCTCATGTTATTTTCGTCGAGGTAAACCTTGGGTGCGTTCATATTGCCCCATTTAAATTTGTTGATGATGTTGTCGTACATCAACTTCGATTCAACCCTCCCGATCTGGCTGTCTTTCACTTTGGTCTTGATAGGAACCAACCTGTAGGCAAATCCCTCGGCCTGAAAATACTCCTGCAGGTTAAGGTATTTTTCTCTTCCTACCGTGACCGCAAAGTAAATCGGACGTTTCCATTTGTTGTTGTTGATGATATCCAGAATGATCATCTCATCCTTAGACAGGTAATTTCCTGTAAGGTTAATATCCAGTTTATCTACAATCAATGAATCATCCTTGGCTGCGACAGTCCCGGTAGCCAGTACCGCACTCTTGTCGACTGGATAATAGAGCTGTTTGGAAGGCAGGAAGGAGGCATTGTCGGCTTGCGACAATTTAGATCCGGGATCCTCAGAACGGATAAAATCCAGTGCTTCATTCAGATTGACCGGACGCTTGAGTTGATCCAGAACATAGACAATATCCCTTGTCCCCTGAACAACCTGATCTTCCGTGAATTTAATCGGCAGCGGATCAGAGTCGTAATATTTTTTCCGCATCTGGTCGATGTACCAGTCGGTCTGCAGGTAACTCAGGTTGCAAACCCGCACATCTGTACGGATTCCCTCTACCTCCTGGGCATACCACAAAGGGAAGGTATCATTGTCACCATTGGTGAATATGATGGCGTTGGGAGCACAGGTTTTGAGGTAGTTTCCGCCAAAATCCCTGGCAGTATATCGTCCTGAACGATCATGATCATCCCAGTTCTGGGAGGCCATCAGCATCGGAACAGCAAATAGTGAAATGACAGTGGCAGCGATGGCACTGATTCGGGCAGGAGAGAAACGTTTCAAAATATCGTAAACACCAAGAACTCCAAGACCGATCCAGATCGCAAAGGCATAAAAGGAACCTGCATACGCATAATCCCGTTCCCTGGGTTGCAGCGGATCCTGATTCAGGTAAACCACAATGGCCAGACCGGTCATAAAAAAGAGAAGCATCACTACACTAAAATCCTGTTTCCCCTTTTTGCCTGAATTGTATTGGAAAAACATCCCAAGTAATCCGAGGATAAACGGAAGCATGAAGTAGGCATTCTTGGCCTTGTTTTCGCCCAGCGTTGGCGGAAGATGATTCTGATCACCCAGCCTGATGGAGTCCAGAAAATTGATGCCGGTAATCCAGTTCCCACTGAGAATACCTCCCTGACTCTGCACATCATTCTGACGACCCGAGAAATTCCACATAAAGTACCTCAGGTACATAAATCCGACCTGGTAGGTGAAGAAAAACTGGAGATTCTCTCCAAAAGTCGGTTTCATCAGGGTTTCAGGTTCTCCCTGGCGGTTGGTAGACTGAACAGGGGTTCCCTTCACACTGGCCCAAATCTTGTATTCCTGCACATGGTCAGGGGTAGAACTGTACATCCTGGGGAATATTGTACAGAAACGATCGTCGTAATTGGGTATCTGTTTGTATTCGGCAATCACATATTTGCCATTTTTCTTAATATAGGTAGGAGCTCCCTGGAGATAAGGATCCTTGCTATCAAGCGGCGCGTTGTAGTAATGACCGTAACCAAGCGGGCGGCTGCCATACTGATCGCGGTTCAGATAAGAAAGGAGGGAAAAAACGTTGTCGGGATTGTTCTGGTCCATCGGCGGATTGGCCGTTGAACGAATCACGGTCATGGCATACGAAGAATATCCGATAATAATAACCGAAAGACACAGCAGGATGGTGTTCAGCACCGTCTTTTTGTTGCGGAAAGTATAGACGATCCCGTAACTGACTCCGGCTGTTAAAACGATGGCATAGATGATTACACCACTGTTGTAGGGTAACCCTATTCCATTGACAAATAGAAGCTCGAACCACGATGCGGCCACCACAAGTCCTGGTATAACCACCCAAATCATCATGGCCAGAATGACGGCAGAAAGCGCCGAGGCAATGAGAATGCCATTTCTTGTGGTATCGTATTTCCTGAAATAATAGACAAAAACAATGGCAGGAATAGCAAGCAGGTTCAATAAATGCACACCAATGGAAAGTCCGATCAAATAACTGATCAGAATAAGCCATCTGTTGGCGAAAGGTTCGTCAGCCTCATTCTCCCATTTCAGGATACACCAGAATACGAGTGCGGTAAAGAGGGAGGATGTTCCGTATACTTCGCCCTCCACAGCAGAAAACCAGAAAGTATCAGAAAATGTATAGGCAAGAGCGCCAACAACACCGGCTCCAATAATAACGATGATCTCGGTCATCGTCTCATTCTCTTCAGAGGCAATAATCTTTCTGGCAAGATGGGTGATGCTCCAGAAAAGGAACAGGATGGTAAAGGCACTTGCCAGAGCCGACATGATGTTAACCATAACGGGTATCGAGGCAGTGGAAGGAGCCAGCATGGTAAACAGGCGTCCCATGATCATGAACAAGGGCGCACCCGGCGGGTGACCCACCTCAAGCCTGTAGGCAGTGGTAATAAATTCACTGCAATCCCAAAAACTAGCTGTCGGTTCTATGGTCAACAGATACACAATGGCCGCAATCAAAAAAATTCCCCATCCGACAATTGTGTTGTAAAACTTGAATGTTCTCATCAGTAATATTTTAATCAAAAACTTACAGTCCTGAACGAACTACCTGATATCACGGCTTGCTTTGACAACTTGTTAGGAGTAGGTTCAATGAAGCCAAAAATCTTTGCGAAGATATAAAATCTTTGTCCACGGCAGAAAAGTTATTAAATTGAACTGTTAAATAGATTTAAATTCTTTTTATTTTCGATGCAATCATCTTCTATCTAACTAGATATCTAGTCTTTACAAATTATCAAAAACCGGAACTGCACCCATTTATCCCTTCCAGATCCAATTTATCGAAAATTAAATGCTCTTTTTCAATTTTCATATTGGCAGGAAAAAAAATCTTCGTATTTTTGCGCGGTCTTAAATAATAAGACATTCTTGATTGACCCGTGGTGTAATTGGCAACACGTCTGATTTTGGTTCAGAAGAGTTCTAGTTCGAGCCTAGACGGGTCAACCAGTAAATCAATCACTTACAAGTAATTTTGTAGGTGATTTTTTTTGTTGCCAGGTTTGTTGCTAGGTTGAAACCCCAAATTACAGACATTGACCCTCCTTCAAAGTCATTTCAACCCACTTCAAAACGACTATTACAACCCTTTGGGACTTCCTTTCAGGTGAAAATAATTTGCACTATTAACCTTTCAGTTTTAATATAAAACGTTCTTAGTATTCAGGGTAGGTAATTTATCTAGCACTCTCAGTCCTCTTTTCAAGCCTCAACGATAAATAAAAACGGGAAATGGTTCAATATTTTTGTAAAAAGGGTCCAAATTATTGGCTGTTTATACATTAACGAACTAAATTATCTGTATTGGCGTAGAACATTCTATTAAGCCCTTTGCTAAATGGAGGAAAAAAATAAGCAAAAATCTAACAAAACAAAATATTGAAAATCATCAAATTTTGCTATCAATTTTACAAACCTGCAAGTATCAAGGAATTAATTTCTTCGAGTTCTTAAAGTCTGGCGAAATGAGTATTTTTGAATATCTAGAAAAAGAAAATGAGCAATATCAAATTATTTGAGAGCAAACAGATCAGAACGGTTTGGAATGAAGCCGACGAAAAATGGTATTTCGTTGTTGAAGATGTTGTTTTGGTTCTAACCGATAGCAACGACCCAAAGCAATACGTCAAACGTATGCGACAACGTGATAAAGAACTTGCCAAAGGGTGGGTACAAATTGTACCCACCCTTTGGGTAGAAACTGCTGGTGGTAAACAAAAAATGGGATGTGCCAATGCTAAAGGTCTTTTGCGTATTATTCAATCCATTCCATCACCGAAAGCAGAGCCTTTTAAACTTTGGTTAGCACAAGTGGGTTCCGACAGATTAGATGAGATTGAAAACCCCGAATTGGCTACTCAGCGAACAAGAGAACTCTACAAACTTAAAGGCTATCCTGACGACTGGATTGAAAAGCGAATGCGAAGCATTGCTATTCGCGAGGAATTAACGGAAGAGTGGAAAAACAGAGGTGTAAAGGAACAAATTGAATATTCCATACTCACAGCAGAGATTTCAATAGCAACTTTTGGCTTGACACCTTCTGAGTATAAAAAAGTCAAAGGACTGCAAAGCCAAAATCTGCGTGATCACATGACCGACCTTGAATTAATTTTTTCAATGCTTGGAGAGGCTTCGACAACAGAAATTGTAAAGACACAGAATCCAAAAGGATTTATTCAAAATAAAAAGGCAGCTAAACAAGGTGGTGCCGTTGCTGGTAATGCCAGGCGAGAACTTGAAAGTAGAACAGGAAAAAAAGTAGTATCCACCGATAATTACTTACCAGAAGCCAAGAAACACAAAGAATTAAAAAAAGGTAAAGAGGGAAAATAGTCAAAGTCGGATACAGCCTCCCATTTTCGGTTCACACAAGTCGACATATGGATCAAAAATTTACAGATGTAAGCTATCGTAAACGTCCAAAATTTCCTTTTCACGAATACCTAAATACCGCTTGGTCAGAGCCACTGAACTGTGGCCAAGATGTTCCAGCAGTAAAACGATTGATTCGCTGGAATAGTTGTTTATTTTCAATACCCTGTTTCCCAATGTTTTTCTGAACATATGTGAAGACACATTACCTTCGATTTCTATTCCATAGGATTTAAAAATACGCGTCAGGTTCACATTTACCCATGACCTGTCAATAGGTTTGGTTTCGTATCGGTTTAAAAAGATGAATGATTCGGTATTTGTTCCTACCATTCGCACTTTAACCCGGTTAACAAGCACCTTTAAATCGGGGTTGATTTTAATCCGGCGGACTTTCTTGGTTTTCTTCTCCTGTATTGTTAGAATGTCGGTATTCTCAAACTGGCTGAATAGAAGTTGAAGTTATGATCCGAAAAAACCTCCTTGAACCTACCTTGAAGTCGTTCCAGGCCTCCTATTTTTTCCCTTCTCACTTTTCTAAACCAGTATCCAGATGGAAAACTTGTAAATTTTATTTCCCGACAAGCTTCAAATAATTAGCTTTGCATCATGGAAGAATCAGACCCTAAACGAATTCGACGCGTTCGGTACAAAGGCACACACCCCAAAGCTTTCGGCGAGAAATACAAAGAGCTGAAGCCTGAACAATATAAGGAAGACATTGAAAAGGTGATGGAGCAAGGACGTACCCCGGCCGGAATGCACCGTTCCATTTGTGTGAAGGAAATTCTGGAATTTCTCCGGATTGTTCCGGGAGAGACCGGATTGGATGCCACCCTCGGCTACGGCGGACATAGCCTGGAAATGATCAAATGTGTGCTTCCGGGTGGAAAATTGTATGCCATTGATGTGGATCCCTTTGAACTGCCCAGAACCAGAGAGCGGATGGCATCGATGGGTTATGGACCGGATGTATTGGTTATCCGGAAAATGAATTTTTCAGGAATCGATCAAATAGCCATTGAAACCGGTCCCTTGAATTTTGTTCTTGCGGATTTGGGAGTCTCCTCCATGCAGATTGATAATCCCGAAAGAGGATTCTCCTACAAGGTAGAGGGGCCGCTGGACCTGAGGCTCAACCCCAAAACCGGAAAATCGGCGGCCATCCTCCTGAAATCCATTTCAAAGGATGAACTGGAGGATATCTTCCGGATTAATTCCGATGAACCTAACGCAGAACTTCTGGCATCAGCAATTGTCACAGGTATTTCTGAAGGAAAGGAAATAGCGACCACAACTGACTTGCGCGATCTCATCAGTCAAACCCTGGCATTTCTGCCTGCGGATACCCGCAAGGAGGAGATCCGGAAGACCTGTCAACGGTGCTTTCAGGCCTTGCGGATTGAGGTGAACGACGAATTTGGCGTATTGGATCAGTTTCTCCACAAACTTCCGGAAGTACTCGCTCCCGGCGGACGTGTAGCGATACTCTCCTTTCATTCGGGAGAAGACCGACGAGTAAAAAAATCGTTCCAATACTATTTCCGTGAAGGCACCTACCGGGAAGTCGCCCCAGACCCCATCCGGGCAACCGCGGAAGAGTGCCATGCCAACCCGCGTGCCCGATCCGCGAAGTTGCGCTGGGCAATCAAAGCCTGATTGATGCCAGTGGACGAAGAAGAGGGGAACTCCTGAATCGGAAGCTTCTCCACCCCGACTCGAAAAGGCACCCGCTTATCAAAAGATCGCTTCCATCTGTGAAAAAGTGATTGTAACAAATCATACTTTACCAATACCGGTGCTAATCTGTGTAATTCTACTTCTTGAATAACCCGGAGCTTTTGTTGCTCGCTCCATTGACACCTTTCCTTTGCTATAATGATGCAAAAATAAGTGTCAAACTGTTTACTCTGTTTTCTCCGGCATATTAGGGGGCTAAGACAATTCCCCTTCTTCGCAAAGCCAAAAACCGTTAGCAGTCATGGGCTGAAAATTAATGTATGCTTTGTTGGTATCACAAATTGTATATACATTTGTGATATAAAATTGTTAAGCATGAAAACACTTTCATTAAAACTCGAAGATCAGATATTTATCGATGCAGAAGCGGTGATCGCAAAAGTCAAGAAGACAAGAAATCGTTATATCAACGAGGCCGTTGATTTTTATAATCGGTATAATAAAAGGGAAATTCTTGCTGCAAAGCTTGCCAAAGAATCAAAATTAGTTCAGAATGAATCGATGTTGGTATTAGATGAATTTGAAAGAATAAACCATGAAGATTAAACAATTTGATATTTGGACTGCTGACCTGAATCCTCAATTAGGTACCGAACCCGGCAAAATCAGGCCTGTTCTGATTGTTCAGACTGACTTACTCAATTCCCTTCATCCTTCCACTATTATTTGCCCAATTACGACCAATGTTGTTAAAGAGAGCGATATTTTAAGAGTCCACATAAAGAAGGGTATTTCCAATATGCAGAAGCCATCCGATCTGATGATAGATCAAATTAGGGCCATTGATAATAAGCGATTTGTCCAGAAAATTGGCGAACTTCCGAAAGACATTAGAAAAACAGTGGTTGAAAATCTAAAAATAATACTTGACCTGGAATGACCACACACCTGCTAACAAATGCCAAATGTCTTGTGGGGTCAATGAGCCAATCTCGTTTTACCTGCCGGAAACTTAACCCAAAAAAAAACTAACCAAAATCATAATCCCGCCCTGCATTTAGCGTCATACCGTTACCTACCAGCAGGATATCGAAATAGTCATTAAACTATAATTTTGGGAGACTTTAAAATGAACTCTGGTTTTTAAGAAGAATACTATTACGACAATGGCAAGGTAAACTTAAAGTCACTTCCCATTCCATCCACACTTTCCACCCAGATTTTCTCCCGGTGTCTGGTGATAAATTCACTGCACAACAACAGGCCAAGCCCTGTTCCATGTTCATTTTCAGTGCCAGAAATAGTGACCTTTTGATTGATTTTAAACAATTTATCCAGAACTTGCTTACTCATGCCAATACCGTTGTCACTCACAGTAATTTCTGCCTTGTCCTGATTATGAACTGCCTTGATGACGATCGTTCCATTCCGATTGGTGAATTTGAGCGCATTCGAAACCAAATTTCGCAGAACCGTATGGATCATGTTATGGTCGGCTTTGACAATCATCAGTTCTTCAATTTCACAGTGAATGGCGATGTCTTTTGCCTGTGCATTACTTTCAAACAAATTAACCACATCGTATATCATTTTCTCAATCACCAGATTTTCAGGAGTGAATACCATCTCTCCGGTTTGTGCGCGCGACCATTCCAGCAAATTCTCCAATAGTCTGTGGGTATTTTTTGCTGTAGAATGAATGGTTGAAATATACTTGAGGACTTTCGCAGGACTAATTTGTTCTGCGTTCATAAGCAGTAATTCCGAAAGGCCGATCATAGAGTTAAATGGATTACGCAGATCATGGGCGATGATACCAAAGAACTTATCCTTGGTATCGTTGGCATCATTCAGCTTTTGATTTTTCTCCAGAATATCCAGCTCCAATTGTTTTCTCTCTTCGATTTTGCGTGTCAAACCAACGACCTCCAGTTCACCCAGCTTATTCTTCCGGTAACGGGTGGAGATTTCCACCCAGATCATCTCGCCATTCTTGCATGGAAGTTGTAGTTGGCTGATAAAACTTCTGTCTAAATCGGTGGCATCATTTGTCAGATGAACGTGTTCAGGGATCAAATCAATTTCGGATACTATATCCGGAGCAAAGTTTGCCCTGAATGGAAGGTCCTGTAGCATTGCCTCCTCAACCGTATAGCCGAGGAGCGTAAACACCGACGGACTGATGTATTCAAATCGTTTTTGATCGTCATTGAATACCCAAATAATATCTGTCACATTTTCGGTAATCAACCGGTATTTTTCTTCACTCTCTGCCAGTTGTATCTCAGAAAGGCGTTTTTGGGTGATATCCTCCTTGAAAGCAACAAAATTGACAATTTTGTCATTTGCATCTTTTAGTGGGGCAACCAAAGTCTGCTCAATGTATTCTTCCCCGCTCTTTTTTCGGTTAATAAGTTCACCTCGCCACTGTTTGCCTGCAGTGATGGTTGACCATATATCATCATAAACCGTTTCAGGTGTCTTGCCGGAGTTGAGCACGCTCGGATTTTTTCCCTGTATTTCTTCAAGAGAATACCCTGAAACTACCGCGTAGGTTGGATTTAAATATTCGATGAAACCCTGCGCATCACAAATCAAAATACTGGTGGGACTTTGCTCGATGGCCATGGATAACTTATGAATCTGAGATTCAGCTATTCTAATATTGGAAACATCAACAAGCGTTCCAACAATGGACTCCAGATTACCTGTAGTTGCTTCATATTTCTTAATCGCACGCAAAAGGATGACGATATATTCTCCATTTTTATGTTGCAATCTAAACTCATTCTCATAAAAATCAGACTCGCCATGGATAAAATTCAAAAAGTGCGCCTGTGCTTCCGGAGCATCATCCGGATGCAACAATCTCATCCAATTAGAAATATTTACTTCAATTTCATCGTTCAGGTAACCTAACATCGCCTTCCCTGTTGAAGTGAAATAGACTTCATTGGTAATTAGATTCCATTCCAATACCCCTCCTCTGGCACCCTCCAATGCAAATGTCATTCTTTCTTCACTTTTCCTGACCGCCTCCTCTGCCTTTCTCAGTTCTGTCAAATCTAGGTCAGTACCACTGATCCGGATAGCTACACCTCTGCTGTCTCTGGTAATAAATCCACGGGATAGTATGGATAGGTAGTGGCCATTCTTATGCCTCAACCGGTATTCGATTTCATAGCTGTCGGAACTTCCATTAAGCACTTCTTTAAATTGTAAATCTACCCCTATCTTATCTGAAGGATGAATTAATTTAGGCCAGGGATCTCCCATTTGCGGATTAAAACCATCAGAAGAAAATCCTAGCCGTTCCCACCATTTGGGATAGTAAATAGGCATAGGCTGACTTAAGTCCCAATCCCAGGGCACATCAGAGGAACCTTTTAAGATTAATTCCAGACGTTCTTTGCTCTGGTTAAGCTCCTCATTCAGATCACTGGCCAATTTCTTGGCCTTTTCATTCGCTGCATCAAGGGAAAGTATCACCAAAAAGAGAATCAGGCCTAAGAACAAACCGCCAAATAGATTGATCAGCACAAATGTGTCTGTCCAGTAATTTTTCGGTTGAGTTTGCATCATTCGAAAGACCCATTGGGTTCCGTTAATTGTTTTGGAAATATCGATTCTAAAATCACCGCCGGATGGTTTCAGTGTCTGTTTGCCGGCTTGACTGTCGTAAATCAACGATTGGGTTGAAATAGTCTCCTCATACACCTGTAACCGGATACTTCCCCCCTCAATCAGGGTCCATTTTTCAAAGGCGAAACTGATCAATTCCCTGATGTTATAGACTGCATAAATCCAACCTTTGATGGCAACATTTCTCTGTCCGGCCGTTCTGATCTCCTGATTTTTCTGATAAAAAGGAGCAAACATCACCAGGCCATTCTGACCTTTGTTTAGCAAGTCGCTCGGTAAAACTATTTTCCCGGAAATTGAGATATCATTTTCATCACAAGCCAGATAGAGTGCCTTTCGGCAAATCGGATCGATCAGGTTGTCGCGTCCCAAAAACGCAAGGTTCTGCCCAGAGATTGTCACATCCCAAAGCACAGAATTTGAAGAAGATTGCTCGCCCTCTGGTTGAATAACATACTTACGCACACCTACCGAAGCAACTTTCTCATGACCCGGTTTGATTTCATTTTCAGAGGTCTTCAACGCGAATCCGATCGAAAGGATGTGATGCGTTCGATCAATCATGGATTGCTGCAAAAAATCGCGCTCTTTGCTGGTCACACTTTCAGCTAACTGAAGAAAATCTGCTGATGATTGCAGAAATTGTTGATCCGCTCGTAGAACGTCAAAAACCTTGCCTTTGGTATGATTCGCATCTGAAACAAAATCATCAAATGCCTGGTCTTTGGCAATGCGGTGACTATTTTGCACTCTTAAGCCGGTAACAATCAGCGCAATGATAAAATAAATCACAGCCTTTCGAAATGACCTTGGGGGAATTTTCAAAAAAAGGCCGGGTTTAATCAGGGGTTTAAAATGCATAAAAATCAACTAATGGTCAATAATTGGTAATGGCAATTTGATCAACAGAATTCTAACTTTGTAGCCACAAAAATAATTTTTTTATCCAATAAATTGCTATGCCGTTAATTGATACCCCCTTAACCCATTCCTGGCAAATTGATCCCAGTGATTTTCCGGTAAAGGTCCAAGGCATATAGATCAGTCATCCCGGATACAAAATCGACGATAGTCTGCAACCGATCGTAGGTATTTTCACTTTGGAGTTGATATTGTTCAGGAATAATCGAGAGCAGTTTTTCCGACAGGGAATCCTTTGGGTCCATGATAGCCGGTGTAAACTCCTCGAGCAATGTTCCAAGGATTTTGTAGCCTGCAATTTCGATCTGTATGACCGCCGGGTCTTTGTAAATTCTGGAAATGGAGATGCGCTTGATTTCTTCCATGGCCATTCCGGATCTGCCATCCAGTAATTTTAAAAGGGATGGAATTTCTGCCCCTGACAGAATTTCATTTCCCCTGCTAAGAAAAATGGCAGCGCACTCGCGGATCAGCTTCCCGATTACCATGGCACGCAGGTAGCTGACACGTTCATTCCTGTCCTTAACAATATTCAGGTTGTAGCTTATGGTGGAAAGAATTTCGCGGTCTGCCCCGGGATCAAAGAAAGCAATCAAAAGGCTTTCGGCATCGGCAGAGGAAATGATCTTTAGCTTATGAGCATCTTCCACATCCATAATCTGGTAGCAGATGTCGTCGGCCGCCTCCACCAAAAAAACAAAAGGATGACGCGCATATCGAAGTGGATTTTCTGAATATACCCTTGACCCAAGCTTATCGGCAATCTTTTTAAAAAGCAACTTCTCTGTCTGAAAAAAACCAAACTTTTGCTTATCCCCCGCCAGGT
Organism: Prolixibacteraceae bacterium; assembly: GCA_037129695.1. Taxonomy (GTDB): domain Bacteria; phylum Bacteroidota; class Bacteroidia; order Bacteroidales; family Prolixibacteraceae; genus CAINVV01. Next base: position 11,340 of record JBAXUL010000012.1, on the reverse strand, counting down.
TCGATTCATAAGGATATTTGACGATGGAGGCCAGCGTAGAATAGGTAAGTCCAAATCCTCCTTCCCGCCTGCCCTGAAAAGTATGCGTCAAAAGCCTGAAGGCATTGGCATTCCCATCGAAACAGGTAAAATCGGTCTGTTCCTCTTTTGAAAGTTCATCGAGTAGGATCTTCCCATGACCCTTTTTGAAAAAATTGGAAATGGCCTTTTCTCCTGAATGTCCAAATGGAGGATTGCCCATGTCGTGCGCCAGACAGGCTGTCGAGACAATGGTGCCAATTTCGGATAAGGCGGACATGCCGGAAGGATCTTCCGTTTTTGACAGTCCGGTGGCAACCAGGTTGCCCAGCGAACGGCCTACACTGGCGACTTCCAGTGAATGGGTAAGCCGGTTGTGCACAAAAATACTACCCGGCAAAGGAAATACCTGGGTTTTGTTTTGCAACCTTCTGAAAGGTGAAGAAAAAATGATCCTGTCATAATCTCTTTGAAAGGCGGTTCGGATCTCTTCAGGTTCATCGTATGGCCGGAATTCGAATCCCAGTCGAACGGGAGAGATCAGCTGACTCCATTTTGTCATATCGGTTTTTAAGGTGACAGTTCAAAATTGAATCAATTTTTGAACATTTCAAACTGTTAGTTAAATTTTATTAAATATCTTAGCGCACTGAAAGATATCTCTAATTTTAATATGCTCAACGGTCTATTGCTCCCTTTGCTTGTCGCCATGTTTCTGGGTCTGAATATGGGTGGCAGCGGAACAGCTCCTTCTTTTGCAACTGCTTTCGGATCGGGCATTATCCGAAGGTCTCTGATACCAGGACTATTCGGAATATTCGTTCTGCTCGGCGCTTTGCTGGCAGGCAAGAACACGGCCATTACCCTGGGAAAAGAGATCCTGCCGGCTGTGAGCCTCGATTATACCCTGACAACCATCATCCTCTTTTCTGTTGCCTGCTCCTTGCTGTTTGCCAATTTATTGGGTATTCCCCAGTCGACTGCACAATCAACGGTCGTGGCATTGGTGGCACCTGCCCATTACGTCGGACAACTCAACACACACAAAATATTCTTCGAGATTATCCCAACCTGGATCGTCATGCCGATCATATCTTTTGGTCTGATGTATTTTATTACCATGTTAATTTCCAGACGGTTCGACTTAAAACATCCGGGATTTTTCGCCACAGAAAAACGACAAAACTTCTTCAACTGGGTGGTGATCATCATGAGCTGCTATGTGGCCTTCTCCATTGGATCCAACAATGTGGCCAACGCAGCCGGACCTATTACATCCATGATTACCAACGAATTGCACATCATTCCGTCGAGTCAGAACTTTGTATTGATCATGATTCTTTGTACCCTGATCATCGCGCCTATTTTTGCGATCGGTAGTTCCATTTTTGGGCATAAACTTATGGTGAAAACGGGAACTGCCATCATTCCTATCGGGAAAGTGGAGGCGTCCATGATCTCGTTCATCACGGCATCCCTTTTACTGACAGCCTCTCTGACCCGCGGTATCCCTACTTCCCTCGTTCAGTTGAACACGTTTGCCATTTTGGCGTTGAGTGTCACCAAGGTTGGATGGAAGGAGACCTTTTCAAAGAAGGTAGTCAAGCAGTTTTGGATGATCTGGCTCATCTCTCCTCTCATAGCCTTCTTATTCTCTTACTTTCTTACCTCGCTGGCCGATCAGTTCGGTTTGCTCTCCATCTGATCATCGAATTTCGGGCCTGAATTTTTTGATGGCTTTAGCCAGTTCCAATGAATCGGGAAAATGACTTTTCAACTGCGCTTTAAAGGCAGGACCGTGATTGGGAATTTTCGTATGCACCAGCTCGTGAACAAGGATATAATCTATCAACCTATCGGGAAGCCGCATCAGGTGCAGGTTCAGGTTGATGTTTTTCAGGTTGGAGCAACTCCCCCAGTTCGTCTTGTTGTTTTTAACCGTCACCGTATTGATCGTGTAGCCCAACTGGTGTGCGAGCTCCCTCGTCCTGACCGGCAAATATCTTTTGGCTTCATACCTGAGCACACCTTCAGTCGCCATCGCTATTTTTGCCCGGATTTCCGGATCCTGCAAGGAAGCCGTTTCCGGATAACCAATAACAACTGTATCCTCCCCGTTTCTGAAGTATACATGTACTTTTTCCGTTTTCTCAGGTTGGAGATGGTATTTGTATTTCCGGGTAGAAAGAAATTCTCCGGGCTGAAGCAAAGTGTTGGTCAATCCTCTTTTTTCAAGTTTGAGCCGCGTATGGATGACCCAGTTTTTCTTCTCTTCCAGAAAGGACTCTCCTCTTGCGAAAGAGAGGAGCCAAGGGATGGAAACCAGCACTTCTCCTGAAGATTTGATGGCGATCCTCAGGTTTTTCGATCTGGCTTTCCTGATCAGAGTAACTTCCCCTATTCCTGAAACCTGGATGATTTTTTCATTCACACGACAAATAATTACGAAATTAATCGGATCATCTGCCCATTTAAGCAGAACCCTCCTACCTGAAAATTCCAAATCCAAGCCTTTGACGGGCTGCCGACATCAGCAAATCCGGACAGGAACCGTGGTAAAACTAAAAAAATATTTTATATTTTTGAATGGCCTATCACGCACAAAGCAATTCACAGGTGGCAGTGTTGAAGGAAAGCCACACAAATAACCGCGGAATCGTAATCTTTAAAAATATTCAATGTCATGAGCGAAAATAATGGGACTAAAATCTTGCTGGCTTTTATAGCCGGGGCAGCAGTTGGTGCTGCGATAGGGTATTTTCTCAATTCAGATAAAAAAGAAGAGATCCTCGACGACATCAAAGAGGGTGCCTCCAAACTCAAAACCGACATCGAAGACAATCTGTCCAAAGCCAAAGATCTCGTGGACAATTTCAGAAAAGCCGCTACTGATATAAACACCGAAAATCAGGCCTAATGAAAAAACATGAATCGGTCGATTTTTTTCAGGACTTGAAGGAACTGGTAACTGATTATATGACAGCCAGACTCAAACTCCTAAAAATTGAGGTATTCGAAAAAACGGCTAAAATCTCGGCTTCGCTTTTTTCTTCTTTCCTGATAACCCTGCTTGTCTTGATGATACTATTTTTCCTGAGTATCGCTTTAGGGTTCTATTTCGGTTCACTTTTCAACAGCTACGGCACAGGTTTTATGATCGTTACAGGATTGTACCTCCTGCTCCTGATTCCTTTCCTTTTCTTTGGAAAAAGAACCATCGAAAAAATCATTGTCAACCGAATGATTGACCAGTTAACGGAGAATGAGGAGGATGAATTATGAAATCTGGCAAAAAAAGAAAATTGGATAGCCTGACTCAGTTGAAAATTGAAAAAGCCAGACTTTCCTCCTATTGTGCATACCAGGAAAAACTGATTGGTTTAAAATATGCCCATTTCAGGGTAAATTACTCACAGGTGCTGGGCGAATCACTTCTTCCTTACGATGCGAAACAAAACATCAGAGTCAGCGAACTGCTGGATTCGGTGAACGCGGTAATTACCAAATTACTCCCCGGGACCTTTGAAGGCAAATTTCTGCCAGGTTTTATCCTTAAACTCATCCAGGTGGCAATAATCCACATGGTGAGCAGGAAAAAGGCTAACAGCTAACAGCTAACAGCTAACGTTAGACTTGTTCATCCCCAAAAAGGGGACCTCGTGCCACCCATCTTTTTCCGCCAACATGCCGCGGGATGAGGAAGAATTCATGAAAGATCTAGAATCCTGACAATAAAAGAGACGCAGCATGCTGCGTCTCTACAAGTTCGTTGTGCCAATTTTGTAAGGATCAAAATCATTTCACCCTATCGATTCAATTCATTGTCGAATCACCGAATTGTCACATTATTTTGTTCAATCCGGGAAATACCCTTTGATGATACCCCGTTTGGAGTCTTTGATAAAAAGGAGAATTTCGTCTCTTTCCTTCGAAGCCGGCATCTCAGTCTCTACGACCTCAAGCGCCTGAGAATTATTGTACCCTTTCTGGTAGATGATCCTGTAAATGTCCTGAATCTGGGTAATCATCTCATTGGTGAATTCCCTGCGACGCAGTCCGATGGAGTTGACGCCTGCATAAGAAAGCGGCTCGCGGCCTGCTTTGATATAGGGCGGAACATCTTTCCTTACCAGGGATCCCCCGGATAGCATCACATGTTTCCCAATATGGCAGAACTGGTGAATTCCGGTATGACCGCCGATAATGGCGAAGTCATCCACTATAACTTCGCCGGCAAGGGAAGTGGAATTGACCAGGATGACATTGTCACCAACCACGCAATCATGGGCGACATGCACATAAGCCATAATCAGGCAATTGCTGCCAATGACTGTTTTACCTTTGGCAGAAGTTCCACGGTTGATGGTCACACACTCCCTGATGGTGGTGTTGTTGCCAATTTCAACGGTAGAGTATTCACCTTTGAATTTCAGATCCTGTGGTTCGCCTCCAACGACGGCACCAGGAAAAATTTTACAGTTTTTCCCGATTCGGGTTCCCGGTAGGATGGTCGCATGAGGGCCAATATTGGTGCCTTCACCTATGACAACATCATCTCCAATTGTAGCAAATGGTTCAACTACGACCCCTGCTGCAAGTTTCGCATTGGGATGGATATGGGCAAATACCTGGTTCATGTGCAATATGCTTTATTATTTATTTTTTACAATCTGGGCCATAAATTCGCCTTCGCAAACTACTGTGTCCCCAACAAATGCGAGACCACGCATGTGAGCGATCCCACGACGGATCGGACCGGTAAGCTTAATTTTGTAGATCAGCGTATCTCCCGGAACCACTTTTTTCCTGAACTTGATGTTATCCATCGTCATGAAATAGGTTGAGTAGTCGCCGTCGGCATGCATGGAACTGATTACGAAAACACCGCCGCACTGGGCCATGGATTCAACGATCATCACACCCGGCATGACAGGTTCTTCAGGGAAATGGCCTACAAAGAAAGGCTCATTCATGGTCACATTTTTCACCCCGATGATGTAATCACTCCCCTTTTCAATTATCTTGTCAAGTAAAAGGAAGGGGTTGCGGTGAGGAAGCATCCTTTTGATGGCGTTGATATCATAAAGAGGCTCCTTGTTGGGATTATATTCAGGTGGTGCAGATTCGGCCTGACTTCTCTGGCACTCTTTCTGCAAAAGCTTTGTGAATTCGGTATTGGCCAGGTGCCCCGGACGTTTTGCGATAATCCTTCCTTTGATCCGCTTGCCAAGCAAAGCCATGTCCCCGATCAGATCCAGCAGTTTGTGCCGGGCACATTCATTGTCGAAATGAAGCTTCAGGTTATTCAGGATACCTATCTCATTGACCTGTATGTGTTCGTGGTGAAAAAGATCGGCAATCCTGTTCAATTCATCCTGCTGCATCTCCTGATCCATAATCACAATGGCATTGTCAAGGTCTCCGCCTTTGACCAGGTTGTTTTTCAGCAAAGCCTCAAGTTCCCTGACAAAGACAAAGGTACGGCAGGGAGCAATCTCTGTAGCATACTCGGTGGTGTGATCAAGGGAAGCAAACTGGTTGCCCAAAACGGTAGAATTATAAGAAACCAAAACATCCACCGAAAAATTTTCATCCGGCAGGATGGTAATTTCAGAACCGGTTGACGGGTTATGGTAGGTTATTTTTTTCTTGACGACGAAATATTCTCTTTCGGCATTTTGTTCAACAACTCCAGCTTCCTGAAGTGCTTCAACGAATGGGAGCGCGCTTCCATCCATAATGGGAACCTCTGAACCATTGATTTCCATCAGAACATTGTCAATTTCCGAAGTAATCAAAGCCGACATCGCGTGTTCGATTGTACTGATTGAGACTGCGCCATCCTGAAGCACTGTTCCCCGGGCTGTTCCCCTTACCTTTGAAACACTTGCCTCAATTTCAGGTGCCCCTTCCAGGTCAATTCTTTTGAATCTGAATCCAAAATTTTCAGGTGCAGGCTTAAAAGTCAAGGATACTTCAACTCCTGTATGAAGTCCTTTCCCGGTCACGGTAACCGGATATGCAATTGTATTTTGTTTCACTATCATTCCAAACTGACTAAAATTAGTTGTTCAATTGATCCAAGTATAATATTGATCCTTCTATTTCTGTTCCTGACTTTTCACCCACTTCTTCAGATCGGAAACATCTCCCGACATTTGCGGCAATTTTCTGAAAATGGCCATGGAGCGCATAAAGTCCTTGTGATCCTGCACCGGCGAACCAATCATCGTCGAGTTGTCAGGGATATTGGTCATTACTCCTGCCTGGCCTCCGATCTTGACATTGTCACCAAGTGCAATATGACCGGAAATGCCTACCTGGGCACCTATCATGCAGTTCTTCCCGACTTTGGCTGAACCGGCAACACCTGACTGGCCGGCGATGACAGTATTCTCACCAATATCGGCATTGTGGGCAATTTGAATCAAGTTGTCCAGTTTCACTCCCGATCGTACAATGGTCGATCCCATTGTTGCCCGATCGATGGCTGTATTGGCACCAATTTCAACAAAATCTTCAATAATTACGTTCCCCACCTGAGCTATCTTGGTAAATGGGCCTTCTGCACTCGGAGCAAATCCAAAACCATCGGCACCAATAACAGCCCCTGAATGGACGATGCAATTTGATCCAACCTTGCAATCCTCATATATTTTTACTCCGGAGAAAAGGATGGTATTGTCGCCTACCACAACATTGTCCCCGACGTAAACCTGGGGATAGATTTTCACATTATTACCGATAACAGCATGATCAGAAATGTAGGCAAAGGCACCTAGGTAAATATTTTCACCAACGGTTGCACTGCTACTCACGAAGGAAGGTTGTTCTATTCCCTTTTTTTCAGGATTAAGTTCCTGGTACATTTTCAGCAATTGAGCCAGGGCAGTGTAGGGATCCTCGACGTGGATCAAAGTACAGGTCAAAGTTGATTCAGGGATGAAATCCATTGAAACAAGAACCGCAGATGCCAGTGTTGTATAAATGTATTTAGTATAGGCCGGATTAGACAGGAATGAGAGCGTGCCAGGTACCCCCTGGTCTATCTTGGAAATATTATTCAACTTAACCTCCGCGTCTCCTTCTACTGTCCCATTGAGTAGCGCTGCAATGTCTCTGACCTTAAACTCCATTCAATTACTTTTAAAAATTCGGAGCAAAAATAATCAATATTAGTTACCTAGTGAGATTTTTGCAGGATAACAGACAAAATGTTTGCGTACGGTCTTGGTTAATCCTTCGAGGTTAATGTCTGAAGCGTCTCTGATATCTTTCAATTTTCCATTTTTATGCAATATCATAATTGCTTCTTCGCCAACCTGATATGCCTTATTGGTCATCTCTCCCACCGAAATAAAATAGTCGAGTTTGTCTTCCGGAATTGCTGTTTTGGCGAGTATTTTCGTTTTAAGTTCTGCCAACTGACTTTCACTGAAAGGATGAGGCGAAATTTTAATTTTCATCAGTTTCCTGTTCATGATCCGTTCGGAAAGATCAGACAAAATCGGGTCGCTGTGTGCTGTCCAATCCTTGATCGCACTGGTAATATCTGAATCGTCAAGCCTTGAAAAGAGGTTGAGCGCCATTTTTTGCCTCTCCTTGTCAGTCGACCTGAAGTCATCCGCTGTTACTTCATTCTTTAAAAAACAGGTAAATGCACCGGAAGCCTTCACCTCCGCTCCGGCTTCTGCCAGATCTGATGCCCGGCGAAGCAGGTTGACCAGCATCCTTTCGGCCGAAACCACGGTTTTGTGCAGGTATACCTGCCAATACATCAGCCTGCGGGCAATCAGAAAATTCTCAACAGAATAAATCCCCTTTGCCTCCACCACCAGCTGGTCATTCCTGACATCCAGCATCTTGATAATCCGGTCAGATGAGACCACACCCTCCGATACTCCGCAATAAAAACTGTCGCGTTTCAGGAAATCAAGACGGTCCATATCGAGCTGACTGCTAACGAGCAAATGCAAAAAGTGCTTTGGATATTGATCCAAAAATATGCGGATGGCCAAATCCAGTCTGCCCCCGAATTCTTCATTCAATTCACGCATAAACAAGATGGAAAGCTCCTCATGAGAGATTCCTTTGACAATACTTTCTTCGAGCGCATGCGAAAACGGACCGTGACCAAGGTCGTGCAGCAATACGGCTACCGTAACCCCTTCTGCTTCTTCATCGCTGATCTCCACACCCTTTCCGCGAAGCACGTTCAACGCAGTCCCAACGAGGTGCATACTGCCGATACTGTGCTCAAACCTCGTATGATTGGCGCCCGGATAAACATGTGAGGTCAAACCCAATTGGCGTATGCGCCTTAGCCGCTGAAAATAGGGATGTTCGATCAAATCAAAAAGCAATCCTGAATTTAGATCAATGAATCCCCACACCGGATCATTGACAATTTTATCTTTGTTTTGTCTCACTCGGGAATATTTTAGTATCAAATTGATGCATAATTATTTACAAAATCAGTCCTCGTTCTGTTCATTTTTTGCGTTTCGTTTTTCCCGATTCATTTGAACGCCTCTGAAACCGTGACAGATCATTCAAAATTAGAAATAAATATTTGTTTAATTCAAACATTAATAGTAATTTCGCACCGGAGATTAATCGCAGGATTAGGGGACGCATTGTCCCCTATTTTATTAAGTCATAAAATGATATCGAAAACAGTTATTCAAAAGATGGTAGAAGAAAAGTTGTCGGACACGATGTTTATCGTCGATGTTACCGTTGGCTTGGGCAATGCTGTTTCTGTAGTAATTGACAGCGACGAGGGATTGAGTATTGACAAATGCATCGAAATGAGCCGTCACGTAGAACATCAGTTTGACCGTGAAGTGGAAGATTTCTCTCTTGAAGTATCATCTCCGGGATTGACTCAACCATTTAAAGTCCTGCGCCAGTATTTGAAGTATCTTGGAAAAGAGATAGAAATCGTTACCGGCAAAGGCGATAAGTTGACAGGCATCCTTCTATCGGCCGACGAAAAAAGTTTTTTTGTCGAAACGAAAACCAATATAAAAATAGACGGGAAAAAAGCGGTCGAAACAAAGACTGTTGAGTTTTTTCCCAATGATATAAAGACCGTTAAACCCGTTATTACTTTCAAATAAAATCCTGAAGATATGGACAACCTCAATCTGATTGACACGTTTTCGGAATTTAAAGACCTGAAAAACATCGATCGAGCCACCATGATGAGCGTATTGGAAGATGCGTTCAGAAGTGTGATTCAAAAACAGTTTGGCTCGGACGAGAATTTTGATGTCATTATAAACCCCGACAAAGGAGACTTCGAGATATACCGAAACCGCACAGTAGTGGAGGATGGCGCGATCACCGATTTAAATACAGAAATCACCATTTCACAGGCAAATGCCAACAATGGGGACTATGAACTTGGGGAAGAGCTTACCGATACGATCAGGTTCAGCGACTTCGGAAGAAGGGCAATTCTGAATCTACGTCAAAATCTGGCATCCAGAATTCTGGAACTTGAGAAGGACAACATTTACCAAAAATACAAAGCCAGAATCGGTGAAATCGTCGCAGGCGAGGTTTACCAGATATGGAAAAAAGAACTTTTACTGCTTGACGACGAAGGAAATGAACTGATACTTCCTAAAAGCGAGCAGATTCCTTCTGATTTTTTCCGAAAAGGAGACAGCGTCAGGGCAGTTGTGATCAAGGTAGAAATGCGAAACAACAGTCCCTACATTATTTTATCACGGACTTCACCAGTTTTCCTGGAAAGGCTGTTTGAACTTGAGGTTCCTGAAATCTCCGACGGCTTGATCACCATCAAAAAGATCGTCAGGATTCCGGGCGAACGAGCCAAAGTTGCAGTTGAATCCTATGATGACCGAATTGACCCGGTTGGTGCCTGCGTCGGAATGAAAGGTTCCCGTATCCATGGCATAGTGAGAGAGTTACGCAATGAGAACATCGACGTAATCAATTTCACCAACAACAACCAGCTATACATACAAAGAGCCCTTAACCCTGCAAAGATATCATCCATCAAAATTTATGGAACTGATAACAGGGCAGAAGTGTTCCTGAAACCTGAGGAAGTTTCTCTTGCGATCGGGAAAGGTGGTTTGAATATCAAACTGGCAAGTCAATTGACAGGCTATGATATTGATGTCTACCGCGACCGCGAAATTGCTGACGAAGAGGATGTTTCACTCGAAGAATTTGCAGACGAGATCGATGACTGGGTTCTCGACGGGCTCAAATCCATTGGATGTGATACTGCCAGAAATGTGCTCAACCTCACAAGGGAGGAGTTGATTAAACGTACCGACTTCGAAGAGGAAACAATCGACGAAGTGTTACGCATACTGAAATCCGAATTTGAACAATAACAGTAAGAGGTTCAATCAACCGGAAGAGATAAAGCAAATTAAACTGTTTGGCAAAGTATGGATACAGGGAAACAAGTATCAAGGTTAAGTAAAATAGCACGTGATCTGAACGTGGGGATCGCTACAATTGTAGAATTTCTGAATAAACAGGGGATTAAAATGACTCCTGATCCCAACGCAAAGATTGATGCTGAGGCCCAGGTGCTTCTCGAAAAACAGTTTCGAAAGGATCATGATGCCAAAGTTGAAGCTGACATGCATCGGCCGGGACGTCTGAAAAGGGATACCATCACCATCGAAGATGTACATCCGCATGACCATAAAGCGCCTGCAGAAGATTTTGAAGACGATTCCTTCACTATTACGGACAACAGTCTTCATCACAAAGAGATCAAACACCATGAGCCTCAGGCCAAAGTAGCCAAACCGGAGATCACTCAGACTCCGGTTCCGGAGAAACCGGCTATCAAGGTGATCGGGTCTGTCGACCTTGACAACCTATCTCCAAAGCCAAAAACAACGGAACCTGTGATCCCTCCTGCAAAAGCAGAACAACCTGAGGAAAAAGAGGTGACACCTGTTAAGGAGACGGCTCCAATAGCTCCTCCGACAGAACAAATTGTTGCAGAAAAAATACCGGTAACCGAAGATCAGAAACCAGCACAGGAACCTGAAAAGGCAGAGAGTGCTCCTGAAATGATTTCAAATGTTACCCAACTCGAATCGAGTATCAATATTGTAGGCAAAATCGACCTTGAGGCGACAAAAGCCATTGACAAGAATAAGAAAGAAGCCATTCTTACCAAGAAGAAGCATGTTTCTCCTAAAGCGCCTGAAGGTAAACCTGTCAAACCCGGACGGGAAGGAAAACATCGCGAAGATCCACTGGAAGAAATATTCCCTGATCTTGCAGATGCTCCGGATGAAATATTCAAACACGCCAGGG
>JBAXUL010000119.1:0-11128 GCA_037129695.1 Prolixibacteraceae bacterium | reverse complement strand
CCGGTTTTAACCGGGGGTGAGGAATGACAGGAGATAGCCGTCCGCGTGCAGATGTAGATTGAAGCTGAAATGACGGGATCGGACGGAAGGCAGGAGGACAATGGGACGACCTCACTTTCCCCACCTGAATCCCTGATGATGTACACCCATCAAATCCAAAACCCTGTTGACTACCGTATCAACCAGTTCGTCAATCGTGGAAGGAAGGGAATAAAAGGAAGGCGTCGCAGGAACCACGATGGCTCCGGCCTCTGTGAGGGCAACCATGTTTTTGAGGTGGATCAGGCTGTATGGCATTTCCCGCGGGACCACGATGAGTCGGCCCCTCTCCTTCAGTACGACATCCGCTGCCCGGGTGATCAGATCATCGGATATCCCGCCGGCAATACGTCCCAGTGTCCCCATCGAACAGGGAATGATCACCATCGTGTCATAACCGGCAGATCCGGAGGCAAAAGGAGCGTAAAAATCGTGCGGTTCATAAACCTGAAAAGGAATGGCCACCTGATTCAAGTCCTCTTTTAGCTCGTAGGTCCAGATATCACGGGCATTTTTGGAGAAAACAATGCCGCAGGCCTCAGGCTGGATTTCAGCCTTACTCAGTTTTTCGATCAGCCTTTTGGCGTAGACAGATCCGCTGGCACCGGTAACGGCAATGACAATTTTTTGGCTCATGATCCTAAATTTACTGCTAATTTAATACATTACGGACAATTAATTGTTTGGGTTCGAACAATCCACCTTTTTGCTCCCGACCATCGCCTGGTATCAAATCCCCGGGGAAGTATAAAATACGGCTGGTTTCGTTAAATAAATATTACGTTGTACATTTTTTACCCGCAATAAATGCAAATCCTACACCAAATCCTTACATTTAAGTCCAAATTACAACCAAAAGCCAAATATTATGAATGAAATGAATCTGATAGGGGCCAAAATAGCTGCCATCCGCGAAAATAAAAACCTCACCACCGAAGAACTCGCCGAACGCTGCGGTTTTTCAAAAAAAATGGTTGAAAAACTGGAGGCCGGCGCTGCCATCCCTTCCCTGGGTCATCTCATCAAAATTGCACGGGTACTGGGCGTACGACTCGGGACTTTCATGGACGACCTCGACCACCTCGGACCAGTCGTGACCCGTAACGGCGAAGCCAATTCTGGTAATCATTTTTCGACCTCCAACAACGAAACAGGTTCCGGACTCACTTTTCATCCACTGGCAGGCGATAAATCCGGCCGGCATTTTGAGCCTTTCCTGATCGATATAGCGCCTTCTCCGGCTCCAGTGACCCGATTGTCTGCCCACGAAGGAGAAGAGTTCATTTATGTCCTTTCCGGCGAAATAGAGATATCCTATGGCAAAGAGAGCTACCACCTCCTTGCAGGCGACAGCATCTACTACGATTCAGTCGTCGACCACCACGTTCATGCCGCCACCGATCAACCTGCAAAAATTTTGGCCGTGGTGTATGCCCCATTTTAAGTAACCTCTTCTCCATTGACGATTACTATTTGTTCCTTACCCCCGGTAATCTGATAACTCATAACTTATCACTCATATCTCATAACTCCATTCATGGATCTCCTTACCACCACTTTCGGCCAGTTTCTCGAACAATGGGCACTCCTGACACCCGACAAGGATTTTATCGTTTATCCCGACCGGGGACTCCGTTTCTCCTACCGCACCTTCAGCGAAAGGGTTGACAACCTGGCCAAATCGATGCTTCAGCTGGGTATCCGAAAAGGCGACAAAATCGGGATATTCGCGAACAATGTGCCCGACTGGCTCACCTACTTCTTCGCTACCGCGAAAATCGGAGGCATCCTCGTCACCATCAACACCAATTACCGAACCCACGAACTCGAGTACCTTATCAGAAATTCGGACCTGAACACCCTCTGCCTGGTCAATGGATGGCGTGACAGCGACTATGTACAGATGATCTATGAGCTGATCCCCGAACTGAAGGACAGCCAAAGGGGATTCCTGAAAAGTGAGAAGTTTCCCGAGCTGAAAAATATCATCTTCATGGGACCGGAAAAGCACAGGGGCATGTTCAACACCCCGGAACTCATCCTGCTGGGCAGTCAACTGGGTGATCAGGCGCTTCGTGAGGCGGAAGCCGGGGTCTCCTGCCACGATGTGGTCAATATGCAGTATACTTCCGGCACCACCGGCTTCCCGAAAGGGGTGATGCTCACCCATTTTAATATTCTCAACAATGGCAATGCCACAGCCTCCTGCATGAATTTCTCGGCCGACGAGCGGTTGTGTGTCTGTGTGCCACTCTTCCACTGCTTCGGATGCGTGCTGGCCCTCTGCTCCGTGATTACGCAGGGAGCCACTATGGTGATGGTCGAGAACTTCGATCCGCTCACGGTGCTTGCCTCCGTGCAAAAGGAAAAATGCACCGCACTGCATGGCGTTCCCACCATGTTTATCTCCGAACTCAACCATCCCATGTTCTCTCTTTTCGACCTCACTTCCCTGCGCACAGGCATCATGGCAGGTTCCCTCTGTCCGATCGAGACCATGAAAAACGTGATGGAAAAGATGAACATGAAGGAGCTGATCATCGTTTACGGCCTCACAGAATCTTCGCCCGGCATGACCGCCACACGCGTGACAGATTCGCCCGAAATACGCTCAACGACCGTTGGGAAAGCTTACCCCGCCGTAGAGGTGAAGGTGGCTGATCCGGAAACAGGATTGGAACTCACACCCGGCGTACAGGGCGAACTTTGTTGCCGCGGATACAACGTGATGAAAGGGTATTACAAGAACGAAGAAGCTACCGCGAATGCCATAGATGCGGAGGGCTGGCTCCATTCGGGCGACCTGGGTGTCATGGATGAAAACGGCTATTTCAAGGTGACCGGAAGGATCAAGGACCTGATCATCCGCGGAGGTGAAAACATCTATCCCCGCGAAATCGAAAACTACCTCTACACCCATCCCGAAATCGAAGCGGTGGAAATCGCCGGTGTGGCTAGCGAAAAATACGGGGAAGAGGTGGGGGCCTTCATCAGAAGAAAAGCAGGTTCGCAACTCACCGAAGAGGATGTGGTGGATTTTTGCAGGGGAAAAATCGCCCGGTTCAAGATTCCCAGATACATCTTCTTTGTGAACGAATTCCCCATGACCGCCAGCGGAAAGATCCAGAAATACAAGTTGCGGGAAATGGCGCTGGAAGCCATCCGCGGGATATAGGAACCAGGCAATTCAATTGGAGTTTTGATGGTTTGAAAATAGCTCGTTCCTTCCGTCCTGTCAATCAGGCATAGGCAATGGTGGCAATACTCACCTTTACTCCCTGGATTTGCAACAGTGCCTGGGCACATGCTTCGAGGGTGGAGCCTGTTGTCACCACATCGTCTATCAAAAGGAGGTGTTTCCCCTCCAGCAGTTCGGGATTCCTGACAGAAAAGAGCTCTTTCACATTTTGCCAGCGTTCAAAACGTCCTTTGTTGGTTTGAGTTTCCGAATAATGGTTTCGGATCAGGTTGTCATGAAGCATGGGTATTCCCAAAATGGCTGAAATGCCCTGACCGATTATCGCACTCTGGTTGTATCCCCGCTTTCGCTGCCTCCTTGGATGAAGCGGAACAGGAATGAGCAGGTCAATTTCCCGGTAGGCGGCAGATTGGAGCAGATCTTGTCCAAACATCCTGCCCAGTTTCTCGCCGATCTCACTGCAGCCCTTGTATTTGAGCCGGTGAAGGAATTGCTGGACAATCCCGCCCTTGTCGAAACTGCAAAAGGCGGTCGCCAGCTGTATGTCCGCTCTTCCCCAGAAGAGCTGTGCCACGGGATTGTCGGGTACTTTTTCAAACCCTGTTTTGGGGAGATCCGCCAGGCAATTCAGGCAGATTATCTCCTCTCCGTTGACCAGCGTGGTGTCGCATCCGGCACAAAGGTGTGGATAGAAGAGGGAGACGAAGTCGGAGAGATAGTTGTGAAGAGACATGAGATGAAAGGCGATGTGAATGAGAAGATGAGACATGGCGAAGTGACGAAAGCGACCTAGCTGATTGTACCTTCTGCCACTCCCAAAAACTGTGGTTCATGAATTTATTCAGGAGTCGATGGATCAGTATGAGCAATTTGCTGGTCCTAATCTGCCAAATAACCAACCGCTTTTCGCGGGAGGACTTTTTTTTCTGCTAATTCTTTTAATGCCTGAAAGATATCACTGAACTGTATATTGGTATCCATCATATAGTTCTCCAATTTTTGATTTATCTCCGCAAAAAGCTGGCTGTTCTGGCGAATCAGGATAAAGAATCGGATAATCCGGATATTGATTTCGATCGCCTTTTCGCTTCGCAAGACACTGGATAAAATGGCAACACCCTGTTCTGTGAAGGCAAAAGGTAAGAATCTATTACCTCCACGGCTTGGTATCACAATTTGTGATATCAAAGAAGCCCACTCCTGGCGGGATAACTCAAACATGAAGCCGGGTTTTTATCTTTCATTGGATACCATAAGTTACGGCAAAAAAAGGAGAAAAAGAAGGGCACAAAAAAAGTCCCGCAGCAAAAATTGCAACGGGACTTTTTATCAATGGATGGCAGCGATTTATATTCCGAAAGCTGCTTTAATTTGTTCTACTTGGTCCAGCTTTTCCCAGGTAAATAGC
Organism: Prolixibacteraceae bacterium; assembly: GCA_037129695.1. GTDB lineage: Bacteria > Bacteroidota > Bacteroidia > Bacteroidales > Prolixibacteraceae > CAINVV01. The sequence goes on along the minus strand of JBAXUL010000119.1, from coordinate 6,482 downwards.
TCAACGTCAATTTCCCTGTTGCCAAAATAGGCAGATTTGAAATTTTTGGTGATGGTACGCGGGGTACGGCCCATGTGGCCGTATGAGGCTGTTTCTTCATAGATGGGTTTTCTCAGTTTCAGCCGCTCCTCGATGGCATAGGGACGGAGATCAAACAAACCGGCAATCTTGTCGGCAATTTCGTTGTCGCGGAGGGCTATTTTGGATGAACCGTACGTGTTCACATAGATGTTAATTGGTTGGGCAACGCCAATGGCATAGGCCAGTTGCACAAGCATCTCACCTGCAACACCGGCTGCCACCATGTTTTTCGCAATGTGACGGGCTGCATAGGCTGCAGAACGGTCGACCTTGGAAGGGTCTTTGCCTGAAAATGCACCTCCGCCGTGCGCGCCGCGTCCACCATAGGTGTCCACGATAATTTTACGACCTGTCAGTCCGCTGTCGCCGTGGGGACCTCCAATCACAAACTTCCCGGTAGGGTTGACGTGCAGGATAAATCCGGGTTCGAAAAGATGCTGAATGCGGACAGGCATGACGGCTTTGGTTGCCGGAATCAAAATATTCTGAACATCCAAGCGTATTTTGGCCAGCATCCTGTCGTCATCGTCATCGAACTCGTCGTGCTGGGTGGATACCACGATGGTATGAATCTTCAGGGGTTGGTTGTTGTCGTCATATTCGATGGTCACTTGCGATTTCGCATCGGGGCGAAGGTAAGTCATCTCTTTGCCGGCTTTACGGATTTTGGCGAGCTCCTTCAAGAGGGCATGAGCCAGTTCCAGCGGCAGGGGCATGTAGTTGTCTGTTTCGCTGCAGGCATAACCGAACATCATACCCTGGTCTCCCGCACCCTGGTTCTCCGGTTCAGTGCGTTCCACACCCCGGTTGATATCCGGTGACTGTTCATGAAGAGCTGTCAGCACCCCACAGGAATCCCCGTCGAATTGATATTCGGCCTTGGTGTAGCCTATTTTGTTGATGACATTTCTGGCCACTTCACGAACGTCAACATATGTTTCTGATTTGATTTCACCGGCCATGATGACCTGGCCTGTCGTAACCATCGTTTCGCAGGCTACTTTGGATTTTGGATCGTAGGCAAGGAATTCATCCAGCACGGCATCCGAAATCTGATCCGCGACTTTGTCGGGGTGACCTTCTGATACTGATTCTGAGGTAAATAGATATCCCATATTGAAATTATTATGCCACTTTTTTAAGGTGACGGATGAATAATACTAATGGGGATGGCTGATTGAAGAATTGGAAGACAATACATTGTAGTTTTAGCATTTTTTTCCGTGGTTGCAATCAATCAAATCCGTCCACGGCACAAATGTAGAATTATTCTAATTAATATGCAAATGCCTGAAATATTTATCGGGGCTAAAGTGCCGAAATTATTTTTTGGCTATCAGGATTGACCCATGTGTTTATCTTTGAAAACCTGAAGGACTTCAGTCATTTCAGGTACTTTTTTTTAACTTTAGGGAATCAATTGCATAAATCCTTTTCAGAAATTTCTACCATGATCATACACATTTTGTCCACACCTTCAGAACTTGGAAAGCATGCAGCCGACGCGGTTGCCGAAAAACTCAATGCTGCCATCCTCGAAAAAGGGGAAGCCCGGTTGCTTGTCTCAACGGGAAGTTCACAGTTTGAAACCCTCGCAGCACTTGCAGAAAGCAGTGTCGACTGGAGTAAAGTATCCGTTTTTCATCTGGATGAATACATCGGATTGGACGCGGAACATCCGGCAAGTTTCAGAAAATACCTGTATGAACGGTTTATCCGAAAGATACCCGTTCATGCTTTCTATCCCGTAGACGGAAACGGAGATGTAGCAGCCAACATCCGACGGCTTTCAGAAGAAATCCTGAAAAAACCCATCGACGTTGGACTGATCGGCATCGGTGAAAATGCTCATATCGCCTTCAATGATCCTCCGGCCGATTTTGATACCCGCGAACCTTACCTGGTTGTTCATCTGGATGAGCGGTGCAAGCTGCAACAGGTCAATGAAGGCTGGTTCCCGTCATTGGAGGAGGTGCCTCCAACGGCCATCTCCATGAGTGTCCATCAGATCATGCAATGCAAAATCATCATCTCGGTCGTGCCTCATCAGGTTAAAGCCGAAGCGGTTTCCATGACGCTGCTCAATGAGCTGACTGACTTGGTGCCTGCGACCATGTTGAAAAAACATGCCGACTGGCAACTGTTTCTGGATGCCGCTTCTGCCTCGAAGTTGGTCAGGTTATGATCTACATCGAAGGAGGAAAATTTCTTCTGCACTTTCAACATTCCTTTAGTCCGGCTCCCGATCCATTTTAAATCAGCGCCATGAACCAGATATTTTCGATTACGGCACTTCACTACGAAACGATGCAGCCTGTCAGGATTGACGTGGCAGGAGGGGTTATTCTCAGCATCACCGAAATAGGATCGGAGGTACCGTCAGGAGCTCTGCCGGTGGTTGCCCCCGGTTTGATCGACAACCAGGTGAACGGCTATGCCGGAGTTGATTTTTCGAGTGATCAGCTCACTGTGGAGGGAATTTTGAAAGCCACCCTTGCCTTGCGGGAAACTGGTGTAACGACTTATCTTCCGACGCAAATCACGAACAGTCCGCAAAATCTGATCCGGAACTTCAGGGTACTGACATCGGCCCTTTCGAACATGGATGTAGCCCTTTCCGTACCCGGATTTCATCTGGAAGGGCCCTTCCTTTCCAAGCTGGATGGATTCAGGGGATGCCACCCGGAAGAATTTATCATGAATCCAGAAAAGGAGCAGTTTGATGCTTTTCAAAAGGCTGCAGGAGGAAAAATCGTTCAGATCACCCTTGCGCCTGAGTTGCCCGGAAGTGCAGAACTGATCAGTTACTGCACCGGAATGGGAATGATGGTGGCGATCGGGCACACCAATGCCAACAGTGAAGAGATTGAAACTGCCTGTCGTTGCGGGGTGCGACTTTCTACCCATCTTGGGAATGGTTGTGCCAACATGATCCACCGTCACAACAATCCCCTCTGGCCCCAGCTGGCCAATGCGCAGCTCAAGGTTACCCTGATTGCAGATGGTCATCATCTTTTGCCTGAGGAACTGAAAGTCTTTCTGAAGGTAAAAGGTGCCGAAAATGTGATATTGACATCCGACATCACCCTCCTTGCCGGGATGCCTGCCGGCAGGTACCGTTTCGGAGGAGCAGATGTGATCCTGACAGAGGATGGCAGGCTGAGAAGTGCAGAACAGGATTGTCTTGCAGGTGCATCACTCCCTTTGCTGACAGGGGTGGAGAATATGGTACGCTTCACGGGTTGTTCCCTCGCTGAGGCGATCAACATGGCTTCCAAAAACGTGGCCCGCCTATTCGGTTGGCACGACCGCGGCGAACTGTTGCCGGGTAAAAGGGCCGACTTGATTTTGCTGGACCGGGATGGGAGTGAGCTGAAATTGAGGAAGGTATTTGTGGCGGGCACTGAATTGCCTAAGATAACATAGAATGATTCAAATTTTTTCTTCCAGGTAACTCAATCCGGGGTTTTGAATAGTGAGCGGTAAAGTCACTAAATATGGGTAGAAAAGGAATGAAGTCAATGGATATCCTGTCTCATCGAAGACGAAATCAGTTAACATCATCATTTTCTACCCATACGTAATCCCGGATGGGATTTTAATCTTCAATTATTCATTAAGTATCCTGATTTCAGAATATTCGGCAAGAATTACCATGAGTCCGGAACTTTGGATACTTCAATTCATTTCCTGATGTGCGGGTACGGCGCCTTCCCTTTGGCTGCAAACCAAAGGATCTGGTTGAACTCATCTTCGTCGGCGTCGTCGATGCCGTCAAACTGAGGCTCCATGCTTTTTTTGGCGTAACGCAGGGCGGTACCTTTCAGTGCACCCAGGCTGGGATTCATTTCATCCAACGGAATATTGTTTTTTATTGGAAGGTAGGGAGAAGGATCTGCCTGGGAGGTAAAACAGTCGAACATAGGCATGGCGGTAGCATCCATGATATTCATGGGAGGAATACCGAGAATCTGTTCGATAGTTCTGACCATTGAGACCTGGTTGTAGTTGGTGTGCACAACACTGGCTGTTTTGGTGTAGGGACTGATAATCATTCCCACGGTGCGGTAAGCTGAAACGTGGTCCCAACCATCCTGCGAATCGTCTTCTGTCACGAAGATGGCCGTATTTTTCCAGAATTTACTTTTCGAAAGGGCTTCCACAATTTGTGCCAGGGCAAGATCATTGTCCGCGACCATGGCGCGTGGTGTAGGCATACCCGGCCGTGTTCCTGAAGTGTGGTCGTTGGACAGCGCCATGACCATCAGTTCGGGCAACTGGTCGCCCTCCTGCCGCTCATATTCCTGCAATTCTTTGGCAAAAGCATCGGCTCTTTGCACATCAGTGACCAAGTGGTTATCGGATGAAGGGAAGTTCTGACTCAAAATGGCTTCAACTGGCTGAATGGTCGTTTTGTTTTTGAACTCTAATTTTTCGTGGTTCAAATACCCTTTGTAGATGGAACTCCAGGTTTGACCGGGTCCAAATTCGCAGAGGCAGGCTTCGCCATATATTCGTACTTTCTTCCCATGCGCCAGTGCATTGTCCCAGATAAAACCTGACGGAGCATAAACCAGCGCATCGTATTGCACATGTGGATAACTGCGGAACCATGCCCGGACAGATTTTTCAACATAGTCGGTTACTATCGAGGCGTCAGTCCACTGATGGCCTTCAGCAGAACATTTTCCTGAAGCGTGGAAGTTATCCAGCAACAGGTATTGGCTACTCAGCTTGTGGGTGTTGGGTGTGACGTTTCTGCCATAAACGGTGAGGGTCGAATCGCCATCCCCCTGTTTCATGTCACCCAAAACCTGGTCGTAGGTTCTGTTTTCCTTGATGACATACAAAACATGCTTGATCAGGGAAGGTTCGCCGACCCGTTCAGGAACAGGTACCGCTTCTATCTTTTTACGCGGCAGTTTGGCCGTCAGTTCAAGCCGGAAATGCTGGTTGGATGCGATGACCCTCTCCGTGAATGCCTTGAGTGTATTTTTGTCAGGTACCGGAATCTGGGATATCGAGGCCATCTCCCTGTGGGAATTGTATTTTGCCTTGGTTGATCCCTCTGTGTAGGATGGGATCGATGAACCTTCCGCTTCGAGGTTGGCCACGTAAAGCAGTCCGTTGTCAGACACCGCAGCTGCTGCAGGATAGGCCCCTGTCGGGATAAATCCTTCGACCACGCTTTTTTTCAGGGCAGAGCCATCAGAGGCTTTGTCTCCGAGTAAGACCACGGCCAGGGCATTGTCCATCCCATTGCAGACATAGAGGGTCTTGTTGTCTTTCGAAAGCGTCAAGCCATTGGGGGAGTCTCCAAAATAGTTATTTTCAGCCGCATTCAGCCTGACGGAAATGGTTTCGGTCACCTTGTCATTTACGGTGGATAGGACACTGATGGCATCACTGTTGGCGTTTGAAACATAAACAAATTTACCGTCTGATCCGGCGACGATGTCGTTGGGATGCAAACCTACCGTGATCTCTTTCAGGATTTTACCCGTTTCAGGATCTAATACCGTGACAGAACCTTCGCGGGTAGCCCCATTGATGTCATTGACTTTGGCTTTTCCCCATGGAACACCTGCCACGTTGGGATCATCCTTGGAAGGTTGACCACCTGCCCAGTTGGTTACGTAGATCTTTCCGTTGGCCTGCACAATGCCGAACGGAGCGACTCCCACTTCCGTGCTCCAGATGACTGCTTTGGTGTCGGGGTTCACTTTCACCACCTTGTTGTTGCCGTTCAGCACCACATAGAGCGCGGGTTTGCCAGATTCGTTCCGGTAACAGACTTCATTGACCAGGGCTGTTTCGGCAGGAGATTCCTTAGGGAAGGGGATCATATCGGAATCGGTGAATTTTTCGCCTTCCCAGGTTGCCTTGACGACCACTGAATTTTCTTTGCCAACGGCTCCCCAGAACAGTTGTGACAGATTTCCTTCCTGTCTCCAGACTATGCCTGAAAAGGAGTTCATCCTGATCTGACCACCAAAATATTTGCCCAGCTGGAAGGTTGAAACTATTTTGAAGGTCGCCGCCGATACCACAACGACCTCATACCTGCCTTCGATTGCCAGCCATTTTCCATCCGGGGAAAGGGCTACATCCAGCGCATGGTTTTCCTGCTCTTTGTTGCCAAAATAGAGAGATGTGCCGGCCGGGTCTATCCAACGGTTGTATGGCAGCAATATCGGGGTCTGACCCGGTGTGAGGGTTTTACTTTCGTAGGAGCCAAGGAATTTGTTTTGTCCTTTGGTTTTTTGCTCAGGCTGTGCATTCAGCTGAAATCCGGCTGCCATCAGCAGAAACAAGAAAAGGCAGAGTTGATTTTTCACTCGTAAATAGATTAGTTAAATTATTGAATATCTGTAAATACTCATGGAACTCGCAGCTGAATT
>JBAXUL010000118.1:0-11291 GCA_037129695.1 Prolixibacteraceae bacterium | reverse complement strand
TAACAACCCGCCCGGGTTGCTTGTCCGAACCCCGCAATACCGGGACAAATTATTTAATCAGGCAGGAGTTCAACTGAGTGCTAAAAATGTCGACCCCTGTCTTAGAAAAGCCTTTCAGATGAATAATTGCTCATCTATTCCTAGATTGTCAGCCAAAATGGGAATCCCGTCAATCCATACAATACCAATGCCGGGCTATTGTCGCTATTGAAAAATACGATGAAAACTAAGCAAATTGTTTTTTTATCCTTTCCATTAACAGATTAAATTCAATGGGTTTCGAAATATGATCATTACAGCCAGCCTTCAGGGCTTTTTCTCTGTCTCCAACCAGACCAAATGCCGTTTGAGCAATGACAACTACCTGTTTATTGAACTCCCTGATTTGGGACGTCGCCTCATAACCATTCATTAGGGGCATTTGAATATCCATAAGTACAAGGTCAATGTCGGGGTTATTTCGACAAATTTCAACAGCTTCCCTTCCGGTTTTTGCAAATAACAGTTCTTTACTCAATGGCTTCAGGAACACAGAAATCAATTTTTTAGAAATCTTATCATCCTCTGCAATTAAAATTTTAAGTTGATTAATCTGCTGATTATCATTCTTTTCATGGTTGTTTATTTCAACCATTTTATTCAGTCCAATTTCGTGAATGTAGGGCAAAGTGAAATAGAACTTTGAACCTTTACCCTCCTCGCTTTCAGCACGAATTTTTCCTCCCAGTAATTCCACATAGGACTTGGCGATAGTCAGGCCCAGACCAGCACCCTGATAGGCATTTCTATCCTCAATGTCAGCCTGGATAAACCGCTCAAATATGGCGTCTTGCCTATCCTTAGGAATGCCTATCCCCTCATCTTTCACAAAAAACTCAAGCTCGTTCGACTTTTTCACATATCCAAACTCAATCACTCCCTGATGACTGTATTTAATGGCATTTTTAATCAGATTGGTAAGAATGGCAAAAACTTTCTCCCTATCTGTTTGAATGATAGACTGGCTGGATGGAAGCGCGTTTTTTGTGATTAGCTGAATCCTTTTTGTTTCGCATTCAGGTTTGAAAAATGTATAGAGATATTCAATTTGATCGTTGATATTCGACTCCACTATTTCAACCCTCATCAGTCCTGATTCTATTTTCGAAATATCAACGATATCATTGATGATATTGAGCATCCGTTTACCACTTTTTTCAATGATGGCGATATACTCTTGCTGCTGCATACCTGTCAGTTCGGGCATTCTAAGCAGTTCAGCAAAACCCAGAATGCCGTTCATCGGCGTTCGTATCTCGTGACTCATGTTGGCCAGAAAAGCTGATTTTAAGCGATCGCTCTCTTCTGCTTTTGTTTTGGCTTTGGATAGTTCCGCTTCCGTCTGTTTTTGTTGGGTAATATTGACAAATGTGCAAACAACATGTCTGACTGTACCATCATCATTTAGCTGAGGCATGGCATCTACGAATAACCATAAACGCTCACCCTTGCTTGGATTATAAACTCCCATTGAAACACCTTTAACCGGAAGACGTGATTCAATTGCCTGCGGAACGGGATGTGTGTTCCCAGGAAAGGGGGAACCATCCTCGTGAATAACATTCCAGTCAGGGTCCAACGAAGACTTACCCAAAAGTTGATCTTCATTCATTCCAAGCAATTCAAGTGCTTTGGGATTGCTTATAAGAATTTCAGACTTCGGCCCCTGGAGTAGTACTCCAACGTTCATGTCCCAAATAAGATTTTTGAATTTGTGTTCACTCTCTATCACCTTTAATTCTGATAGCTTGCGCTCAGTTATATCACGATTTACGCTTACATACCCGGTTCTCTTACCTTCATTATCGTGGAGCATCAGGGAGGATACTTCAACAGAAAAGCGGTTTCCATTTTTTCGCATGTGGGATACTTCTCCCATCCATTTGCCCATTTCTGCCATATTGTACCTCATGAGTTCTGCACCTACTCCTTCAAATTCTGCTTGAAGGATCTGAATAGCATGCTTGCCAAGTACTTCTTTGGCCTCCCATCCATATATTAATTCTGCAGCTTTGTTCCAATGGGTTATCCTGTATTGTTCGTCAGTGGCAATAACGGCATCATTGATATTTTCAAGCAAAAGCGCCTGATAGGCAACATTTTCCTGTGAACGTTTAAGGTCGGTGATATCGATACTCATGTTGGCATAATGATCGGGGTCGACCAAAAAAACTGACGACAAGTAGTACCTTTTGTTGAATTCGAAATAAGTCTCAATTGTCTGAGGTGTTCCGGAGGCTATCACCTGCCGCGCAGTCTCAAAATAGGGGGCCATTACCTGTTCACCAAAAAGTTCCAGTACACGTTTTCCCAGGGCAGTTTCCCTTTCCAGTCCGATGCTTTCCGCGCCCAGTTCATTGATGTCGGTGATCTCCCAATCCACCATATTTCCGGCATCATCGCGAATGAGCTTATAAATGACACCGTTTGATGGCGATTGCAGGAGAATCGCTTCGAAGCGCCTTTTAATTTGTATTAACTTTTCTTCCGCCAACCTTCGCTCGGATACTTCTCTTTCTAATTCCTCATTTCGAGCCTCTAAATCATTTTTTGCTTTAAGAAGCTCTTCCGATAGTTTTGTAGTAGCCTCTTTTTGGTTGATTAAGTTTTCGATGGTTTTTCCCAATTCTGCGGTTCTTTCGGCCACCTTGTCCTCCAGTTGGGCATTTAAACTGATCAGCTCTTCTTCCTGGCGCTTTAGCTCCGTAATATCGGAAAACAAAACACATACACCATTTTGAAGAACTTCAGGCAGTACACTGATCGAAAGATGCAGATTTAATGCATGTCCGTTGTTCTTTAAATAAATTAACTCTCCAACGCTTCTACCGCTAAGCCCGGTTTTAAATAATCCGAGAAAATTCCGGACTTCACTTTCCTGGAGTAAATTAACGAAGTAAGTGCCTATTATTTTTTCACAAGGCTCTGAAACAAGTTCTGCAAACCGGGCATTGCAATACGTGATTAGTCCATCTTTGGTAAGGGTGATGGCTCCTTCGTACATTTCTTCAATAATGATACGGTACTTGGTTTCAACAGAAGTAAGCGAATAAATGTTATCCCCATCAACTCCTGAAACAATAATTGCATCTATTTCGCCATTGCGTATCGAATTTAAAGTTTCTTCAAGTTCATACACATGCCAATGCAATTCTTCGTTTTCAAGAAGTAGCTGTTTCTCTGTAAGCCGTCTTTTATTATTTCCCATCGAATTGATCTATTACAAAAAAGGCAAATCTGCCTTGGTCATGTTTTTTTTAAATCAAGCCCAACGAGTAAACGTTCGGTGCCCGACAAATCGCCTATTATGCGGCGCAGCGGAAGAGGAAGTTTTTTGATCAGCGTAGGAGCTGCGACGATCTGTTCGCCTGCGGCTAACTGTGGGTTCTGGTAAAGGTCTATCACTTCAAGATCATATCGCCCCAAAAGATATTCCTCACATATCTTTTTTAAATTAGAAATTGAGCGTACCGATTTTGGCGTCATTCCGGCAATATATAACCTCAGAATGTATTTCTTGCCCTCTAAATCCTGAAGCGCTGATTCAAACTTTTCGTTAGAGTATTCTATTTCTTTGATTTTCTTTTTCATCGCCATTCACATTATGATTTAAGAAAGAAGAACAAAATAATGTCATATTACTTATTTAAATCGGGGCAAAAGGTCCAATCCGATAAGTACCCTCTCGGTATTAGAGAGATCGCCAATGATTTTCTTTACCGGTTCAGGCAGTTTGCGGACCAATGTCGGAATGGCCAGTATCTGGTCATCACGGCCCAGTTGCGGATTCAGCAAAAGATCTATTACTTCTATGCTGTAGCTGCTATTCAATTGTTCCTCGCAAATAATCTTGAGATTTTTGAATGCAAGCAACGCTTTAGGTGATTGCCCGGCAACGTATAACCTCAATACCCATTTTTCATTATCGGGTATTGCAGCATCTCCCTGCTGATTACCTGTTTTGACATTCCCTTTTATTGATCTCATCATATTTGTTTTGTGGTTTACCGAAATTTCAGAATATCTTTTAATTTATTCATTATCAGCTTTTCTGCTCTTTGCCATATCGCTTCGTTGTTGCAAAAAGGCTTGATTTCTTTCTTCTTCAAGACTTATGGCTTTAAGGGTTTCGGCGCTTTCGGCCTCAAATTCCTCCTGCAATTCGGTTATCCTGGCGACCATGGCTTTGCGTTTTCGCTCAAGGGCCAGTTTTTTGCGCTCGGTTTCCTGCTGCCGTGAGATTAGTTCCATATTTTCTTTGGCTTCCTTAGCTACCCTTGCCGTTCCGGTGAGCACCCCTTCGGGGCCTACATATACATCGAGCAACTGGGCTCCGTTGTCGGTGAGTTTGTACTCGCGTATCTGGTTTGAGTGCGCCATACCGCGCGATTTGAGAACATACAATCCACGGTTGCGTTCACCACCGATTTCAATATCGCGCAGAATCATCCAGGTATCGATCAGCGACGAAATGTTTATTTTCGTGTGCTCCAGTTCGGAATCGGACCCGGTAAGAGAGGTGAAGAATCCGGTGATATTGTTCATCTTTAAAAAATCGACCAGCCGCATGATCATCGATTTGGCTTCAAAATCGTTTGTGCCAACAATAAAACTGCTTATCGGATCAACTATAACCACTTTTGGATTAAATTCATTAATGACTTTATGCATTAAGGTCAGGTACGACTCCAGGCCATAAAAAGTAGGGCGGTTGGAATAAAATTTCATTAGTCCTTTGTTCACCCATTGCTCATTGTCGATACCGATCGACCGCATATTGCGCATAATCTGTTTAGGCGATTCCTCCAGGGCAAAGTAGAGTACATTTTCGCCCCGCTTGCAGGCAGCGAAAGCAAAATGTGCGGCGAGGCTACTTTTACCGGTTCCGGCCGTACCCGAAACAAGTACACTGCTTCCACGGTAGTATCCTTTGCCACTAAGCATGGTATCGAGCCGCGGAATGCCACTCGAAATCCTATCGTTAGTAACCGTATGATTAAGTCCCAGCGAAGTGACAGGGAGTACTGAAAACCCGGTTTCATCAATCAGGAACGGATACTCATTGGTGCCGTGAGCTGAACCTCTGTATTTAACAACACGCAGGCGACGTGTTGAAGTTTGTTCTGTTACACGATGGTCGAGCATAATTACACAGTCGGAAACATACTCTTCCAAACCCTGGCGGGTGAGCATCTCTTCGCCTCGCTCACCGGTAATTATAACGGTTACGCCTTTCTCCTTCAGGAAACGGAACAAACGCCGGAGTTCAGCCCGGAGGATAAGCGTATTAGGAAGTCCACCAAAAAGGGATTCTATGGTATCGAGGACAATCCGTTTTGCGCCTAAAGTGTCTATTGCCAAATTAATACGGATTAATAATCCCTCCAGATCGTATTCGCCGGTTTCTTCTATTTCGCTCCTTTCGATATGGATATGTTCGAGCAGCAGCATTTTTTTTGCTGTAAGTTCATCCAGATCGAAACCAAGGGAGGCAACATTGGCCGTTAATTCTTTTTCCGTTTCCTCGAATGCCATAAAAACACCCGGTTCATTGTATTGGGTTGCCCCACGCACTAGAAATTCCATAGCCAGGAGTGTTTTTCCGCAACCTGCGTTGCCGCAGATAAGGGTTGGCCTGCCTTTTGGTAACCCGCCACCTGTAATTTCATCCAATCCCTGAATGCCGGTAAGCGATTTGGGAAGGTCATTTTGCTTTGGCTGATCTTTAGCTTTTTTCATACTGTTTGCTGATTTTTAATGCATTTCTAAAATCATATTAATTTTCTCAAAATCATCCGATTTGTTGAAAAAGTAATCGGCACCCAAGTCCAGACACTTTTTTTTATACTGGGGATAAGGATAACTGGTAAGCATGCATACAATTATCTTAGACCCTTTGGCTCTTAATTTTTTTAGTACCTGAATTCCATTCATCAACGGCATCCGGATATCGAGAATGATCATATTAGGTTCTTTGGCATCAATTATCCTAAATGCCTCAACCCCATCATTCGCCTCCCCAACGATTTGCACCTTTTCGTGCTTCAGCGCCAAATTCCTGATCCTTTCGCGGAAATCAGCAGAATCATCTACAATTAATAGCGTCATTTTCGTGCATTTTCAGATGATTGATCCATCTTTCAATTGGGAGTTAATTAATGCAAAAAGAACACGTAAAAACATCCTCACAACCTTGATTTCGTTGTGCATAAAATGCTTACGCGTCCATCAGTACAAATCTTAAAAAATAGGGTTCGGAGTTCTCTATTTGTTCAGGCACAGGCAATCCGGGGCGGAAACGCTCTTGTGCAACAAATGATTGGAATCTGTCATCAGGTTTTCCGGAAGGAAGGAGGAAAAAACAGAATGTGATTAAATCAACTTATTACTTATTGCGTAATAAATGAGATCGGCGCTTTTCTTCATTCCCATTTTCCTGATGATTCGCAATCTGTGTGTGCCCACGGTTTTTTCGCTGATGAAAAGCTCCATTGCGATCTCTTTGTATGATTTCCCCTTGGCAAGAAGTATCATAATCTGTAATTCACGTTCAGAAAGTTTATCGTGCAAGACGGCATCAAATTTGAAATCCAAATTTATTGCCAGGAGTTCTGCGAGTTCAGACGAGACGTATTTTCCTCCTCCGGATATTTTTCTGATGGCAATAAGCAACTCTTCACCTGCCCTGTCCTTCGTGACATATCCCAAAGCGCCCAATTTCAGCGCCCGAATAGCGAATTGCTCTTCCGGATGCATGGAAAGAATTAGAACTCGTGTACGGTTGTTTTCATTTTTTAACCTTTTAAGAATATCTATTCCGGACATTCCGGGCAGAGAGATATCTAGTACAACGAAATCATACACATTGTTCTCGATCATTGCCAAAGCATCCATACCGTTGGCTGCTTCATCAATTTGTCTAATATCCGGAAGTTTCTTCAAAATTTGTTTCAGCCCTTCGCGGACGATCATGTGATCGTCGGCAATTAGAATTCTCATTGAATTTGGCGTTTGTTACTAATTAATTTCTCAATTTTGATTTCCCGATTCATCCTCTCTCACCAATGGAACCGTAACTTTTATTTCAGTTCCACTATTTTCTTTGGTTCGAAACTCAATCTTCCCATTAATTTGATTCACCCTTTCCCTCATGCCAATAATCCCAAAGGATTTGGACGAATTGAGCTGCTCCGGGGTTATTCCTCTGCCATCATCTTTTACTATCAGCTGAAGCTTACCGCCCTTAATTCCAAGTTTTACCGATACAGATTTTGCTTTTGCATGAAGCATGATGTTGGTCAAAGATGCCTGAAATATGCGGAACAATGAAATGGCCACTTTATCTGTAAGATCATCAATATCAACAAGTTTGAGCCTGCATTTTATCCCGGTTCGCTTCCTGAATTCATGCGACTGCCATTCGATGGCTGAGGCAAGACCCAGCTCGTCGAGCATTTGTGGTCTTAACTCTGAAGTTAACTTCTGAACAGTTTTAATGGTTGAGTCAACCAACGAAATGGCCTTGTCTACTTTCTGTTTCGACAATGCATTATCCTTGATGTCATCTATCATACCGATAAGATCCAATTTCAACCCTGCCAGCGATTGACCCAGATCATCGTGAATTTCCCTCGCAATGTTTGTCCGCTCCTCTTCCCGAACTTCGCTCAGATGCTTGTAAAGTTGCGTCAATTGCTCTTTTGATTTCCTGACATCCTGCTCCGACTTCTTCCTTTCCGTAATGTCTCTGGCAACTACCAATATATTGATTTCATTGCCTTTTGCCAAAAAAGGAACGAGTGAGCTTTCATACATTCTTGTTTCTTTGTGATCGCCCATCGCTCCATATTCGATCTCCTGGTTTGTCATTTCAAGGATGCATTTCTCAAATGCAGCTCTGAAGATTTCACCGGATTCGGTTGAAATATTATCAAATGACTTCTTCCCGAGTACATCCTTTTCCGAAAAACCTTCAGAATAATGATTTAGAAATAAATATCTCCCTTCCCGATCCAGAAGGGCAATAAAGTCAGGAGAATTGGACACAAGAGACTTCCATTTTTCTTCGCTCCTAAGCAGCTCCTCTTCCGCCATCTTACGTTCCGTGATGTCAATTGTTACAGTCACAGCTCCATTTATCGCGGGTAATGGTGCTGCACTGACGTTCGTCCAAATTACAGTTTTATCCTCTTTTTGCACACCAATCATGACATCCCTGATAATTTTATTCTCCTTGACAGAACGTATGCTCGGAAATTCTTCGGCCGACATTTTGGTTAAATCAGTCCGAAAATAATTTCTTTTGGCATAATCACCCTTCAGTAAACCCTCTTCAGAAATATCCAGTATTTGGCTTAAGGCCGGATTGAAATCTATCACATGATTATTTGAATCTAAAATAGAAACCCCAAGCGGCAATATCTCGAACAGATTATGCCATTTTGCTTCGTTGATTCGTTGATTATCAGCAGCCTTCTTATTCTCAGTAATATCAGTGGAGATTCCTCCTACAGCATAAACTTTGCCAGCTGTATCAAATAAAGGAAATTTCTGAGTCAGGTAAATGTGTTTTCCATCAGCCTCTATGTTTTCTTCCTCAAAGGTTAAGGATTGTTTGGATTCAATGACAATAAAATCATTGGCCCTTTGTTGATCTGCAATATCTTTGGGAAGAAATGAATTCCATGTATTTCCTATCAGCTTTTCACCTTGAATTCCTAATATGGTTTCAAGTTTGTGATTTACGAGTAAGAATTTCCCTTCCGAATCAACGAGGTAAAACAAGGAAGGGCTATTGTCTATAATATCCTTCGTCAGTTGTGTACTGGTTTTCAGGCGGTCTTCTGCAAGCTTGCGGTCTGTGATGACTTCTGAGAAGAGAATAATTCCTCCTATTTGATTATCGGTCTCGAACCAGGGGCAGATTTCCCATTTTATCCAATCCAGTTTACCGCTCCTGCGCAGAAAAAGATCCTCTTCACACCTTTCCGTTGATCCTGCAAGACATGCCTTATGGATATCTTTCCAGTATTGCGGAATCTCAGGAAAAACTTCATAATGGGAACGGCCAATAATGTTGGTTTCATCAACCTCATAATCGATCAGAAAGCGGTGACTCGTGACAAGATACTTCATGTCAAGATCGAACATCGCAATGGCTGCAGGAGAGTGTTGGATAAAAAGCCGCAGAATTTTATCGTTTTTTTTGATTATTTCATCAGCCAACTTTTGTTTGGAAATATCAATGACGGATGATATTAAATATTTTGGCAGACCTGTTATATCCCGGTACAATGCGGTGCTGATGTCAACCCAAACGACAGTTCCATTTTTATGAATATATCTTTTCTCCCATCTTGCAAATGATTTTTCGCCTGCGAAGATAGAATTAACGATACTTTCATCCCGGGCCACATCGTCAGGATGTGTAATGGTCTGCCAACGAACATTCGGTAACTCCTCTTCCGAATAGCCGACCAAGTCATAATAGGCACTATTGGCTTTTATGGTTCCATCGAAAAAAGTTTGCGTTGTTCCAACTATGGAGTTCTGAAATATAGCCCTGAAATTATCCTCGCTTTCTATCAGTGATTTTTCAGCCTTCCTTTTGTCAGTAATATCATTTACTATTGAGTACAATATTTGATGATTCTCAAAATCAATTGGCGATGAGTGGACATCAACAATGCGAATATCTCCGTTTGCCAATCTGTGAGTAAAAATAAAACGGTTTTTTTCTTCACTTAAGGCTTTTTCGCGTTCAATTAATAACAGATCAGGAGTGAGAATATTGAT
Organism: Prolixibacteraceae bacterium; assembly: GCA_037129695.1. Classification (GTDB taxonomy): domain Bacteria; phylum Bacteroidota; class Bacteroidia; order Bacteroidales; family Prolixibacteraceae; genus CAINVV01. Next base: position 1,457 of record JBAXUL010000118.1, on the reverse strand, counting down.
TTCTTCAATGCTCATCGATACCAATTTTAACCTGTTGTAACCATAAAACTCAGTTGCTGCTGCATTGGCATCTATGATCCTACCAGATTCGTGGTCGATCAACAACATTATTGCGCTGTGCCCGTCAAACATTTTCTTGAATCGCAATTCACTTCTTTGGAGCGCTTCTTCACTTTGTTTCCGTTCCGTGATATTTTCAGCAGTTAGCCAGCAGTTAGGACTATTTTCTATCACAAGGCCAGTTAGTAGAATATAGGTTGTTATACCCCCGGAGGAAATCTCAATTTCGCAGCGTTGTTTTGTTTTGCTATCAAATAATTTATTCAGAAATTGGTTAAAGGTTGGTCTGGCATCCTCGGTGACAAAAAGACCTAGCCGTTTATTCTTCAGATTCTTTCGGTCAAGGCCAAGTATCTTCGCGCCTGCAAAATTGATGTCTAAAATTTCACCCGTTGGGGCGATTGTAAAATACCCGGATGGGGCAAAATCGAAAAGTGCTTCCGCTTTTTTACCGGCGGCTTCGGCTACTTCTTTCGCCAGGGTAAGTTCTTCCCTCTGCATTTCCAGTTCTATCTGGTGAACCTGAAGTTCATGAATAAGTTTTAAAGCGTCGCCCTCATGAGGCCACATGTTCGTTTTTGCTGATTCATGGTCCAGAAAAACTTCAGCTTGTTGACGCAGGGGATCAGGTTTTGTGGGGTAGGTTTTCTTTTTATTCATCCCTTCTTAGGTTTTCAGGCAGTTTAATTCCCCTTTTAATGGGATTTCATGCAGAATCACTTTTTAACAAATTTAGGATAAAAAAGTGATCTTGATTCGGTGGTATTTTTATAATTAAACAGAAATTGTAAACATGAATCTGACGATCAATCATCCCAAAACCGGTTGATGTGTACAAAAGTTCAAGCCTACATATTCAACCTCAAAAACTCAATTTCCAATGAAAAAAGGGCCTATTTCCCACCCTGGCGTATCCCGGAGATGCTGTTAGCTTGTTGTTTTGTTCCATATTGTAAACCCAGTCGAATTGGATCGCATCATCCCAATTCGCTTCCATACCAGTGGAGGAAATATCATAGCAAATGTAAAACATGCGCCCCGTGGATTCGGCCGCCTGCTTAATTTTGAGTGAAGCGGAATTGGGTGATTTGAGGATGGTACTGCCAACACTCCCGATAAAGTGTTGTACGGCCACTCCATCAATGCCATAGTCCTTCATCCATTGAAAATGCTTGTCAATCACCATTTTACCAGAATAGGTAAACAGTTTGGAAGGAGTCCCATGGCCTGAATTGGCCAGTGCGGTTTGGGCCAGATCCGTTTCCGCATACTCTGTCACATCAGGATATAAAATTAAATTTATTCATTCTAATCCAACATTTTTGGGCTATGGTTTCCAGGTCTTTTTTTCATGGTATTCGGCCTTTCCCAAGTAAAATTCGTGATGAATTAACCTG
>JBAXUL010000117.1:0-11494 GCA_037129695.1 Prolixibacteraceae bacterium | reverse complement strand
GAGATCCCTTTCAAAGATTCAAAAGATTTGGAGCGAATCATCGGAATTTTCGACAGACTCGATTCATAATCAATTAATTACGTTGATTTTATACTGTTTTGAAAGGATTTCTTGCTGTCATTATCTTATTTACACTCTGCTTCAATCTCGAAGCACAGGAGATTAATGTCCCAAAAGATAGCCTGAAAATTTCCGTTCCTATACAAAAAAAAGTACTTTCGCCGAAGAAGGCTTCCATTTATGCCGCTCTGTTTCCTGGTCTTGGCCAGATATATAACGGCAAATACTGGAAACTTCCGATCGTATATGGTGGCTATGTCGGAATAATTTATGTCCTTGGCTGGAATCAGAACAACTACAACGACTATTTTGATGCCTACAGAACCATTTCAAAATACCAGACGGTTGATCAGATGAGCAAAGCTGATAAGGATTATCTGAACGAATTGTTTAGAATTCCCTATTTTGACATGAATAAAAATCCTGCCAATTTCAGCAGTTTTACCACACAGTTGAAGAGTGGCAAGGATTATTATCGCAAAAACAGGGATTTGAGTATCATCGCAATTGCAGCGCTGCATGTCTTAAGCATCATTGATGCAAGTGTGGATGCCAACCTCTCGGATTTTGACATCAATGATAATCTGACAATGCACATTGAGCCAATGCCGCTAAACTTATGGAATGGCCCTAATGTGATAGGACTAAATGTTGCTTTTAATTTCTAACTTTGAGAATTACCATGAGAATAAAATTCAAAATTCTAATTCTTACTTTGATAGTCCTGTCGGGCACGGTGCTTGCACAGGTTCCTTCCAAGCCATTAACTGCCGAGGAACAGCAAAAAATATGGGGCAATGATTCTGTCGCCAACAAAATGGCCGACAAAATAATCAACGACAACCTGAACATGTTTGTATCCGACAAACTTGATTCGCTGGTCAACACCTGGTACATCAAAAATTCATTTTCCTACAATAGAACTGAATTTGATTCCCTACCCGAAGGACTAAAAACATACCTCCCTGACACGGCATACACCAGTCGTCTTCAGGCAATTGATTCGTTCCTTCCCCTTCCCTTCAATGAAACAGTTCGGAATTTCATCGGTCTCTACACCATCCGCAGGAGAGACCTTACCTCTTACATCATAGGCCTGTCTAACTATTATTTCCCGATATTTGAAGAGGCACTTGAGAGATATCAGCTACCCCACGAGTTAAAATACCTCCCTATCATAGAATCCGCACTCAACCCGAAGGCTTTTTCAAGAGCGGGTGCATCCGGACTCTGGCAATTCATGATCGGCACCGGGAAACTTTACGGGCTGGAAATCAATTCATACATCGACGAACGAAATGACCCCTACAAATCGTCTGATGCTGCTGCCAGATATCTTCGCGATTTGTATGCTATTTATGGTGATTGGCATGTTGTAATTGCTGCTTACAATTGCGGACCGGGGAATATCAACAAGGCTGTCAGACGCTCAGGAGGAAAACAAAGCTACTGGGATATCTACTACTCTCTTCCGAGAGAGACACGTGGTTACATCCCTGTTTTCATCGCCGCATCTTACATGATGCATTATGCAAAAGAACACCAGTTGCTGGCTGCGGAACCAAAATTTAAAACGACCACAGACACCATCGAAGTGCACAATTATCTGAATTTCGAACAACTGGCTGCCGTGATGAATATTTCGGTTGATGAACTCAGGCAATTAAATCCGCAATACAGGCGGGATATTGTTCCTGCAAGACCCGAAAAACCATATATCCTGAAATTGCCATCCGACAAAGTCTCGGCTTACATCGACAATCAGAATCAGATATTTGCTTACAACCGCGACAAATATTTCCCAAACAATATGCTGGTCCCACTCAAAGGAAACCGCAGTCTCAAAGGAGTTTCCGCCAAGGGAATGAAGGAAATTACCTATGTGGTGAAATCAGGGGAGAATTTAGGAATAGTGGCTGGTAAGTACAAGGTTTCTGTCGCGGAATTACGAGATTGGAATGATATCAGCAAAAAGAGAAATATTCGGACCGGTCAGCGCATTACCATTTACGTATCTGAAAAGACCCTCAAAAATTTAGAAGCTTCTCTTGAAATATCAAATTCCAGTCAAACGACACTCGCGACCAGCCAGTCTGCAGACTCGAAGAAAATGGCAAATCCTTCAGATAAAACACCTGTAACTGCGATCACAGCCAACCTGGCATCTGTTGCAACCACAGAATATATCCTTTATACCGTACAAAGCGGCGATAGTCTTTTTACGATTGCCAAAAAATTCCCCGGGATCACTGATGCGGATTTAAAGGCATACAACAACATCCGCAATGTCAAAGGATTATATCCCGGTCAGCAGATCAAAATTCCAAAAAGAGCCTGAAAAGGGAAAAATCAAAGTTGTTAGTTGAGAGCGTGTGCTATTTTACGGTGCCGCAATTATCACCATGCTTTATCTAGGCTGCGAACCGGAAGAATTTTTGACTACAATACTGTCAACAAGGTATTTGTAATCCCCTCTCCATGGTAAGGTTGCATTCTTTTCAGTATAGTGAACAACCACATGTTCGCCCTGTAACCTTTCGATTTTTCTGGCCACCTCTTCATCTGTTACAGAAAAGAAAAATTTCTCGGAAGCCAGTGCCATGTTTCCGGAAGACTGGACACTGCTGAGAATAATCTCACCTTCGTACGTTTTAAACAAGGATCCTCTGCTTGAAAATTTTTGCAACAAGCCGGCCCTGTAGCCTTCACTGTAAGTAAAGAAATATCTCCAATATAGAAATGAGCCGAGCAAAAGAATGAGAACAAGCAGGAGACGAGTCAAAAATTTTTTCATGAGTATGAATTTGAAATTTCGTTGCTTTCAAATTTAACACAAAATAAAAAGATGCAGTACTATTTAATCAAAAATCAACCACAAACATAAATGTCAAAACTCTATCGACAATTGTACGACAATTGCCTTGGTCGTTTCAATGGAAAAGACGAATTTTACACCCTATTTAAAAAACCACGCAAATGAGCGACGATAAACAAATAATATTTTCGATGTACAAGGTGAGTAAAACATACCCACCTCAAAAACAAGTCATTAAAGACATCTCTCTCTCTTTCTACCTCGGCGCCAAAATTGGCATCATCGGGTTAAACGGTTCAGGAAAATCTACCCTACTGAAGATAATTGCCGGTATCGAGAAGGATTTCAACGGAGAACTGGCCTTTTCGCCGGGATTTACCGTTGGACATCTCTCCCAGGATCCACAGTTGGATCCGGAAAAAACAGTAATGGGAATTGTACAGGAAGGAGCACAGGAGATTGTCGATCTGTTGGCTGAGTTCGAAAATATCAACCTTCAGTTTGGACTGCCTGAAGTATATGAAGATCCCGACAAAATGGACAAGCTCATGGATCGTCAGGCCAAACTACAGGAAAAAATCGATGCCACAGACGCCTGGAACCTCGACAACAAACTGGAGCGGGCGATGGATGCCCTTCGCTGTCCTGACGGTGACACCCCTGTTACAGTGCTCTCAGGTGGTGAACGTCGCAGGGTTGCATTGTGCAGGCTATTGCTGAAACAACCCGATATTCTTTTGCTAGATGAGCCCACCAACCACCTGGATGCTGAGTCCATCGACTGGCTCGAACAACACTTGCAGCAATACCCCGGAACAGTGATCTGTATTACCCACGACAGGTACTTCCTCGACAATGTAGCAGGCTGGATCCTTGAACTCGACCGCGGAGAAGGAATACCGTGGAAAGGAAATTATACCAGCTGGCTTGAACAGAAACAAAAGCGACTGGAAATGGAGGAAAAAGGCGTTTCAAAACGTCGCAAAACTCTGGAGCGGGAATTAGAATGGGTAAGAATGAGTCCCAAAGCACGTCAGGCAAAATCAAAAGCCCGCCTGGGCGCCTACGAGAAACTTCTGAATGAGGATGTCAAACAGAAAGAAGACAAACTGGAACTCTTTATTCCCAATGGACCAAGGTTGGGAGACAAGGTCATCCTCGCGGAGAATGTATCCAAAGCTTATGGAGACCGCCTTCTTTTCGAGAACCTCAACTTCACTTTGCCCCCCAATGGAATTGTAGGTGTTATCGGACCCAACGGAGCAGGGAAAACAACCTTGTTCAAACTGATTATGGGAATGGAAACTTCAGACTCAGGAACTTTCACGGTAGGTGAAACAGTAAAATTAGGATACGCAGACCAATCACATGCCGAACTTGACCCGGATAAAACAGTCTATCAGATATTATCAGGAGGAACAGATGAAGTGATGGTAGGCGGAAGGATGCTCAATGCCAGGGCTTATGTGTCCAAATTTAATTTCAGCGGTTCAGATCAGGAGAAAAAATGCGGCGTCTTGTCGGGTGGAGAAAGAAACAGATTACACCTTGCACTCACTTTAAAATCGGGTGCCAATGTTTTGCTGCTTGATGAGCCTACGAACGACATCGACGTGAATACACTGCGAGCCCTTGAAGAGGGACTTGATAGCTTTGCCGGATGCTGCGTAGTTATCTCACACGATCGTTGGTTTTTGGACCGGATAGCGACACATATCCTTGCATTCGAAGGTGAATCACAAATCTACTTTTTTGAAGGAAGTTATTCGGAATATGAAGAGAACAAGAAAAAACGATTGGGTGATGCTACACCCCATCGTATACGCTACAAAAAGCTAGTTTAATATCATATGATTTCAGACAGATATGTGCCTATTTAAATCGAGTAAAAATTAAATATTCTTCCATTAATTAATAATAAATTTACATTTAATAATAAAATATTCACTACTTTTGCATTGTTAATAGTTATTAGTAGTAGTTAGTTGATTTGGATTCGTAAGAGGTTGCCACCCCGGCAGCCTCTTTTCGTTTTTATGCATCCTATTGCACAACAGTTCATTCAACTGAAAGGATCAATTCTCATGGAGATTATTCAGGCTAAAAATCACATCGTTTTTCCCGTTTCAAGCGCCACAAATCCGTCAAATCAGAAAATACAATCAAAAAAGGTCCCAGTTGATGCAACTGAGACCTTTTTTTAATCAAATATCAAATCAAACCTTAGGCTATTTTTCAACCAAAATCGATCAGAAAACTTAAATAGATGCCACCAATTCGCGGATAATAAGACTCATTTTGGGTTCTGCCAACATCGCTACAGCCTGAACCTCTTCATGTGAAATTTCCTTGATCTCTCCTGGCACCCCACTATCGGTGATGATGGATATTCCGAAAACGTCCATATCCATGTGCCGGGCAACGATCACTTCGGGTACAGTCGACATGCCGATGGCATCACCTCCCAGAATTCTGAACATTTTGTATTCTGCAGGTGTTTCAAATGTAGGTCCTGTTACCCCAACGTAAACACCTTCCTGTAGGTCGATCCCGTTCTGGAGGGCAATTTTCAAAGCAAGATTTCGCAGATGAAGATTGTAGGGCTGACTCATATCCGGGAACCTTGGTCCAAGTTCTTTTACATTTGGTCCCAGAAGCGGATGATCGCCAAACATGTTGATGTGATCGTTGATCATCATCACATCCCCGACTTTAAATTTGGGGTTTAAACCGCCGCTTGCATTCGAAACAAACAAAGTCTTTACACCGATGGCCTTCATGACCCTGATCGGGAAAGTGACCTCTTTCATGCCATACCCTTCGTAAAAGTGAAACCTGCCTTGCATGGCAATTACTTTTTTCCCGCCAAGAGTGCCAAAAATCAACTGACCTTTGTGCCCTTCTACTGTAGAAACAGGGAAATTGGGTATTTCGGAATATGGTATGCTAAATTCGATGTCTATTTCCTTGACGAGTCCGCCCAATCCGGTGCCAAGAACAATGGCTATTTCAGTGTTAAATTTTGTTTTTTCGAGAATGTAGCTCGAAGTTGCTTTTATTTTCTCCAACATATTTCAATATTTTTTTGTCAAAATCGTTTTCAGGTTGATTGATAAAGCTGATTCCGATTGGGATGTAATACAGGTTCTCTGCAATTACACCTGGTAAATTTTCAATTTCATGGATACGAAAAGTATCCTTTTCAGTTGTCACAATAATTTTCCTGGGTGCAACCATGGAGTCAAACTGATCGGCTATCCTTTCCATGTCCTTCAGGGTAAAAGGATGGTGGTCCGGAAATACGGCTGACACGACAGACTTGGTCGTTTTCAGTAATTTATCTCTCAAATATTGAGGATTGGCAATCCCGGTTAACAATAGAATCCCGGTATTTTCATCAAGGATAACTTTTTCTGTCGCCACTTTTCCCGGGAACAAAGGGATTAACTCCCCATACTTGATACGCGAAAAAAACAGGTCCTGATAGGGCCAAATATGTAGATCCTTGGTAATGATCCTTTCTTCAATCGGTTTGATCTCTCTGGGACATTTGGTCACAACAATGATATTCGCACGATCCCTGTTCGATGCCGGCTCCCGTAATCTGCCTAACGGAAGAAGATCATCTTCAGTGATCATGCGGGAAAAATCGATCAAAAGAATATTGATGGAAGGAGTCACATAACGATGCTGGAAGGCATCGTCCAGCAGAATAACATCCGGCCGCCTTTCGCTGAGTTCCAAAATCTTTTCAATTCCACGAACTCTCTTTTCATCCACTGCAACCAGGACTGAAGGAAACTTCCTTTTTATCTGCAGAGGTTCGTCTCCTACCAATCTGCTGGTGGCATCAGTTTCGACAACGATAAATCCTTTGCTTTTGCGTTTGTAACCGCGGCTTAAAACTGCCACATTATATTTATTGCTAAGTAACTGAATCAAATGTTCGGTATGCGGCGTCTTCCCGGTTCCTCCTACCGTGATGTTGCCGACAGAGATGACAGGAACATCAAACTCTCTGCTTCGCAGAATATTTAAATTAAAGAGCATGTTACGGAAATTAACGATCATTCCGTAAACCAGCGAGAAAAGATACAGTATTAGTTTCTTCAAAATATTTAATTGATTTCAAGATTATACGGCATCCGGGTATAGATTCCTTTTGCATTGGCTTCCCTTGAAAAATTCTTCCAATAATCATAAGATGTTCCCATTACCGATTCCATCATCTTATTCTGTAATCTAACAGAGAAACTCTTTAAAAGTTCAGCAAACGGATCTTTTTGTTTGGGTAACTCCCTGATGCGATAATCTGTAATGCCTGCTTTCTGGGCTGCAATCTTCAACGCCTCCTTCATTCCTCCGAAATCATCAATGAGGTGATTGCTTTTGGCATTCACACCACTCCAAACCCGGCCTTGTCCGATTGAATCCACCCTGGCAGTAGTCATCTTGCGGCCTTCAGCAACATGCGAAATAAAAATTCCGTAAGTACTCTCAACGTAATTCTGCATGAGGTTGGTCTCGAAAGGAGTCATTTTCCTGGTGATGGAAGGCATATCTGAATGATCATTGGTCATTACCTTGTCGAAGGTGATGCCAATTTTGTTGCTCAGTAAATCACTTAAATTAGGGATTGTTCCGAAAACACCAATTGAACCTGTGATGGTAGTCGGATTGGCGATAATAACGGCTGCAGGGGAGGCAATATAATATCCGCCTGAGGCAGCGTAATCACCCATCGAAACAATAACCGGCTTCACCTCCTGTGCAAGTTTAACTTCCCGCCAGATTACCTCTGATCCGAATGCAGACCCTCCTGGTGAATTAATCCTTAAGACGATGGCCTTTACCGAAGAATCTATGCGGGCTTCACGAATTCCCTGTGAAACATCTTTAGAATTAATATCGTGTGAACTATTCCCTGAACCGGTATCAATTTCTCCTTCTGCATAAACGACAGCAATCTTATCTTTAATCAATGATTTGGCTTTGGCATCAGCAGGAATTTTATCATATTCGGCGACCGTGATGATCGGAATTTCTTCATTCACTTTCAACCCTGCCAGAGACCTCAGATCTGCCAGTACCTGGTCACGGTATTTGAGGTTGTCAAAAAAATGACTCTTGTGCGCAGTTTCTGCGGTTTGAAAAGTCATGACCGAATTGGCATATTCATTTAACTGGTCAATCGAAATTTTTCTGGTTTCAGAGATGCCTTTCAAAAGATGATTCCAGATTGTTGCCAGATACAGCGTCGTTTGTTCTTTGCTTGCCGGACTCATTTTGTCGTACATATATGGCTCGACTGCCGACTTAAACTTGTTGTCTTTCCCTCGGACGATCTGCATTTCGATCCCAAATTTGTCCAATGCCTTTTTGAAAAAGGTATGTTCGGCACTCAAACCCCGGAAATCAAACATTCCGACCGGGTTAAGTATCAAACTATCAGCCACGGATGCCAGATAATATGCTTTTTGAGAGATCGCATCTGAATAGGCATAAATAAATTTTCCACTCGATTTAAAGTCAATCAATGCATTTCGGATTTCTTCCGTCGTGGCATATCCTGCACTGATCTCAGAAAGTTCAAGATAAATCCCCTTGATCTTATCGTCAGTTTGGGCCTGATGAATGGTGTGAAAAATCTGATTCAATCCTGTTGTCGTGGATTTTTCCATGCCTGGAAACTCGATTTCCTCAAAAGGATTGTTGGACTTTCGCTCAACAATTCTGTTATCCAGTTTTAATAACAGCAAAGAATGATCTTTGACCGATATTGTTTGTTCTCCCATGCTGGCCAGCGCAGAAACCAGACCAGCCATCAAAAAGAAGAAAAGAATGGTTGCCACCAGAATGGCGGCAAGTGAGGCGAAAAATGCTTTCCAAAAAAATTTCATAGATATCTCAATTTTATTTTACCAGTCACAAATAACAACCCGGAAGCTCAAAATCAATTTTGATTCAATTTGATGCGTACCAAATCATGCCATTCCGCCTCCGGATCAATATAAATGATAATTTTAAACATTCTATTTAATAAGTAGTATCAATTTGATCCGGATCGTTACAAAGATACATAAAGATACATATATGCCGTTAGTTTATCTCATTTTAGGCGGAAATAAGGGAAAGAGAACAGAAATTCTATCGGCTGCCATTGATTTGGTTACCAGCCATATCGGTCAAAAAATAGCAATTTCAGGCCTATATGAAAGCGAGTCATGGGGCTTTAAGTCCGAACCATTTGTCAATCAAGTAATTATACTAAAAACCTCACTTACTCCGGAAGAAGTTCTGACCAGTTCTCAACAGATTGAAAATAAGCTTGGACGCGTCAGAAATACCATGGGCTATGAGGCCAGGACCATTGATATCGACCTGTTATATTATGATTCGCTGGAAATCAAGACAAAGAATTTAAATATCCCACATCCAAAAATTGCACTCCGAAAGTTTGTACTTCTTCCATTGGCAGAAATTGCCCCCAATTTCAGGGATCCGGTTACAGGAATGACTACGCTGGATATGCTGGAAAATTGTCCGGATCATTCGGTGGTAAGAATGCTTGAATAATTGATGATTCCCGAATTGGAACAATAACCTAAATCCAATTCATAAATTCTAAAGTCGCCGCCTAGAAATGAGTGTGAGGGACGACCTCTTTGGAGTCAATCTTGGCACCGTAAGCCAGATCACCTGCATCACCCAGACCCGGCACAATGTAGGAATTGGGAGTCATTTCTGGATCAATGGCTCCGATCCAAAGTGTAACCATATCTGAAGGCAGCTTATCGAGAATGTAGTCAATACCTTGTCTGCTGGCAATCAGAGAAACCAGATGAATGTGCTGCGGTTCACCTTTTTCAAGCAAGGCATGGTAACCTACCTCCATGGAAGACCCGGTTGCAAGCATGGGATCACAAAGGATGACCACTTTATTATCGAGCAATGGGGACGCAATGTACTGAAAGTCAATATGAAAATCTCCGTCAAGGCCATATTTTCGATAGGCCGAAATAAAGCAGTTCTCCGCCTGATCAAAGCAATTCAGAAGTCCCTGGTGAAGTGGCAGCCCGGCCCGAAGGATAGTTGCCAGCACCGGTTGTTGCTCAAGAACTTTCATTTTTGCGACTCCCAAGGAGGTCGTCACCTCTTTGTACTTGTATGGAAGCACTTTACTGATCTCATAAGCAAAGATCTCGCCTACGCGTTCCAAATTTCGCCTGAAACGAAGAGGATCCTTCTGGATCACTTCGTCACGTATTTCGGAAAGATATTGATTGAAGAGGGAATAGCTGTCGCCGAGTATATGTACCATCAGAGATTTTTGGTAAAAATAAAAAAAATCATTGAAGTACTTACAACAATCCTTCATCGGCGAAACTAAAAAAGCCTGATTGGGTCACAATTAAATGATCGATTACCGGAATTTCCATCAAGGCAGCAGCATCCTTGAGTTGTTTGGTGATTTTCTTGTCCGCGTCGCTCGGATCGAGGTTTCCCGAAGGATGATTGTGGCAAAATATCAATGAGGTAGCGTGCTTTTCAAGTGCGGACTTCAGTACCAAACGAACGTCAATCACAGTTCCGGTGATTCCGCCCTGACTCAGTTTCTGCTTGTCGATAACCTTGTTCTGACGGTTCAAAAAGAGTACCCAGAACTCTTCATGCGGGAGATCACCTATTTCCGGACGAAGGTAATTCGCCGCGTCCTTGCTTCCTCGGATCTGTTCTTTATCCAATGCCTCAGATTGATTTCTCCTCCTGCCTAATTCCATGGCAGCCAAAAGGGTCACTGCCTTGGCATCTCCAATTCCCCTGAACCGCTTGAGTTCATCGCAATTCAACTTGCCAAGTTCGTGCAGGTTGTTGTGAATGGAGTCCATAATCCTGCGTGACAATTCGACCGCAGATTCGTTGCTGTTTCCGCTGGAAATAAGGATTGCAACCAACTCGCTGTCTGTCAGGGAAGAGATTCCCCTGCTGATTAATTTTTCCCTGGGTCTGTCCTCAACAGCCCAGGCTTTGATACCTGGCTTGCCATAATTATCCATGTTCACGGAAGGCTTCCCGGTAGGTTAACGATGAAACCTTCCTCCTCAAGTTACATCAAAACAAGGAGAAAAACGAAAGTATGGCACAAAAAAAGGCACCCAATCTGGGTACCTTCTCAAAAAAATATTGCTTGAACTGATTAAAGTGCGTTGACGTGCAGTGTCAGACTTGATTTCAGGTTTGACGCTTTGTTTTTGTGAATCACATTGGTTTTAGCCAATTTATCCAACATCCCAACTACTTTGGGAAGAAGCTCTGCAGCTTTTTCTTTTTCTGTAGTCGAACGCAGTTCGCGAACAGCATTACGGGTTGTTTTTGAATAATACTTGTTGTGAACGCGGTGAACTTCACTCTGTTTTGCTCTTTTGATCGACGACTTATGGTTTGCCATTGTATAAAAATTTCAATTGTATCAAATCTGTTTTTTAAAGGCCAAATGGAATACCCATACAATCAATCCCGGTTGATAAGAGTATTTCCTCGTGGGCCTTTCTTTGTCAAATAATTTTGGTAGTCTGTAGGGGATTCGAACCCCTATGGCAAGAATGAAAATCTTGAATC
>JBAXUL010000116.1:0-11615 GCA_037129695.1 Prolixibacteraceae bacterium | reverse complement strand
ACATCCAGACAATATTCAACTCCCGGAAGTACCAGCGGAGCCACACAATCAAGCCGATACGGAAGACCTCAGGGCACAAGTACAAGCAACAGTCCGGCTGTTGGAACTCAGTCATCAGGCAGTTACCAGAGAGGATCAGTAGGCAGTTCTACACGGTCATCAGGATCTTACAACAGCGGAGGCTCATCAACCAGGTCATCCGGTTCATCGTCAGGCGGAACCCAATCAAGAAGCTTTACACCTTCATCCGGAAGCAGTTACAGCGGAAGCAGCAACAATAGTGGTAGTTTCAGCGGTGGTGCAAGTAGCGGAACCAGAAGCAGTGGTGGCAGTTTCAGCGGCGGATCCAGTAGTGGAAGCTCAAGTGGAACCAGCACTGGAACAAGTAGTGGAAGCTCCAGCGGAGGTGGTCGTACCAGATAATTTGAAATAGCGATTGAAAATCTGTCAATACTTTCGCAAGGAATCGTATTCAGAAAATCTGTGTCACGAAAGTTATTTCAAAATTAAAAAACAGTAAAAATTATCCTGTCATGAAAAAATTATATTTTACACTTTTTGCGCTTTTGGGCTTCATCACCTACTCTTCGGCCCAATACGTCGATAATGCCCTGGTATTTTCTCAACAAAATTATGGTTCAACTGCACGACTCAAGGCGATGGGCAACGCTTTCGGAGCACTTGGAGGTGACTTTGGATCACTGAGTATTAATCCGGCAGGGATCGGCATTTTTCAACGGAGCGAATTCTCAACCACCATGGGTATGCTGAATCAGAATAGTACAGAAACGAACTATCAGGGTAACCTGAATAAGATGAGCAACGATAACTTCAATTTTAAAAATTTCGGTTACGTTTCAGCTATTCCATCCGGAAACAACAGTTCAGGATTGGTCTCTTTCAATTTCGGACTAGGTTACAACCGATTGGCTAATTACAACCAGAGCAGTTTTGCCGGGGCACCTGCATCAGCCAGCTCAAGAATGGATGCATTTGCACAGAACACAAATGGAATCAAATACAATGATCTGGTTACGACAGATAATTACGATCCTTATAACAATGGAATTCCATGGGAAAGTAAACTCGCATGGGAAAATTATTTGATAGATGTGGCCAATCCAACTGCTGGAGGAGATCGTTATTCTACATTTCTGTACAATGATGAAAAAGTGAAACAATCCCAATCATCCAATCAGGAGGGATACCTCAATGAATACCTTGCAACTTTCGGCGCAAACATCAACCACAAACTTTACCTTGGTATGACATTGGGTATGCAGGATATGTATTTGGATGATGCCAAATTCTACACTGAGAGTGGTCTGTGGGGATCCTTCGATTATACAAGCAGCGCCAGATCATCGGGTGTAGGATACAACCTCAAGTTTGGTGTGATCTATCGTCCCACACCTGTTCTTAGAATTGGTGCGGCATTGCATACACCTACCTATTTTTTCATCAAGGAAACCTACAACTCTGTCATGAGTTCCAAACTGGTGGATGTCAGTGCAGATGCCAATGGAACCCATTACGAAGCTTCGCCCCAGGGTAACTACGAATACAATTTCAACAGTCCGCTGCACGCCATCGGAAGTATTGCTTACCAGTTTGCCAAAAAGGGACTTGTTTCCCTGGATTATGAATTGGTAGATTATTCTGCTATGAAGTACAAAAGTGGCAATGACGGATATCAGTTCGGAGCAGAAAACGGAGACATCAAAACAATCTACAAGGCTGTCAGCAATCTTCGGATTGGGGCAGAATACCGCATGACCGAGGCACTCAGCCTTCGTGGAGGATTAGAATTCCTTGGAAATCCCTATGCGTCCAATTCATACGGAGTTGCTCAACCCAATGCCGATTACAAATTCAGGACCTACAATGCAGGTCTGGGTTACCGTGTAGGAAAACTTTCGCTGGATTTAACTTATGGGTTGAATGACAAAACTCATTATATGTACATCTATCAGGTGGATGGCGTTGCAGTTGATCCGGTTAAATTTCATACACTTCATCACGAATTACTTTTTACGATTGCCATGAAGATTTAGGACGATCGGGATTGGTTTGTAAGCCATCATTGGCGTCAATCATAAAAAAGCAGTCTGTCTCTCACAATGAGACAGACTGCTTTTTTAATATATAAATGGTTAACAAGGTTTAATGAATATGTAATTCAAATGTAACATTTCTGTAATATCCGCACCTTAGTTTTGCGTTAAGTTTTGGAAAATAGTATGTATGAATGTTAAAAAACTGATTGTCAGTATTTCATGCAAATTCCATGTGGCCTTAACTCAAAAATTAAAAAAGGATGAAAAACAAGTTGACGAAATTTTTATTTGCTATTCTCTTATTGGTCGTTACAATGAATAGCTTGATCGCCCAGCAAACCAGTGCCATTCTATCGGGCAAGGTTTTGGATGAGAAAAACCTCCCGATGCCGGGAGTGAATGTACAAATTACCTATGTACCCCTAAAGAAGACCAGTGCAACGGTCACCAACGAAAAGGGTATATTTTATGTACCAAACCTTGCCCCAGGAGGTCCTTACAATGTAAAAATTTCATTTATTGGTTACAAGCCCGAAAGCAGAGATCTTGCTTCGCTTAGTCTTGGCGCCAATACTGAGGTTTCCGTGCAAATGCAAACTGAAACCACCGAGATTGCAGGTGTTGAAGTTGTTGGAAGATCGAAAGTGAGAAATGAAGGAACAATCATCAAAGGCACACAATTGCAACTGCTTCCATCCACCTCCCACAGCCTACAGGATTTTACAAGGATGACTCCGGAATCCAACAACAATGCATATGCTGGAAACAACTTTCGCTATAATAACGTGACCCTTGACGGTGCTGTGAACAATGATGCCGTTAGTTTCAGTAACTCTGCCGGTGGTGTCAGCGGTGGTGGACAAGCTGGAACTGCCGGTTCTGGCAGCCGATCCAATCCTTACAGTATCGATTATATTGAGCAGGTACAGGTTCAGATTTCCCCATTTGACATCAAGCAGGGTAACTTTACCGGCGGTAGTATCAATGCGGTAACTAAGAGCGGTACCAACGACTTCAAAGGCGATATTTACGGGTTTACCAAGCAGGACTGGATGGTTGGCAAAGACCCTGTAACCAGCAAAAAAATGCCTTCAACCTACCATGACAACCTATATGGTTTCAGCATAAGCGGAGCCATTAAGCCAAACAAACTTTTTTACTTTGTCAACGCCGAGCAAACCAGGAAACAGGAGCCCGCATTTTACAATGCAGGAGATGCCGGATCTCCATTAAGTCTTGCCGATGCCCAGGCAATTGCCGCCAAGATGAAATCTTCCTACAATTATGATCCGGGTTCTTACAGCGATTACCTTGTCCCGAGTAACAGTGATAAATTATTCGGTCGTTTGGACTATGTCATCAACGACAGGAATTCGCTGATGGTTAGAGCGATCTATACCCACGGCTGGGGCGGAAACCTTGAAAGAAGTACCACCAACTTCCAGTTTGGTTCCACAGACTTTACCCAGCATACCAAAAACCTGAGCGTGATTGCACAGTTGAAATCTACCTTTGCGAACAACCTTTACAATGATATGATGGTTAGTTATATCAATGTACATGATTACCGAGATTTCCCAAAGCCAATTTCTCCATTTATTGACATCGCAAGCGGCAAAATTTGGCTGGGATCATGGCGCGAAGCATCTATCTACACGACCAAACAAAAGACTTATGAATTTACGGACAACCTTACATGGATCAAAGGTTTCAATACTTTTACACTTGGTACGCACAACGAGTTTTATAAGATTGATTACGGTTTCCTTAATTCATATAACGGACGCTGGGAATATTCCAGTATCGCCAACTTCCTGGCTGACAAACCAAGCAGGATCAGAAGTATTTATGCATTGGATCCTAGCATGAATAATGTGAGCTATTTGAATGACAATCCTGATAAAATCGCTACTTTTAACGTAAATTTTACCAGTCTGTATTTTCAGGATGAAATCAACCTGGACAAATTGAAACTCTCGCCAGGAATCAGGTTCGATTACCAGTTCGTAAGCAAACAGCCGGGGTTAGATCCTGCCATTAACCAGATCAGGGATGTTCACACAGGAAACACCTATACCAACACTCCTTTCAAGGATCTTAAAAATCAATTTTTTGGCAATGTCATTTTTTCCCCTCGTATTGGATTCAGTTACGACCTGAATGGAGACAAATCGGTTGTTATAAGAGGTGGAACAGGAATTTTTGCAGGCCGGATTCCGATGGCATGGCTGGGTTATGCCTACAGTTTACCAGGGACCAAATTTGGGAACATTGATGTAAAACCTTCAGGCACAAAAGCTGTCGTGCCATTGGTAATGGATCCTAATCAATTGAAAAGTACCATTGAAGGAACTTTCGGAACTTCAGCATCGAACACCCGTGAAGTCGATGTGGTTGATAACAATTTCAAAATGCCACAGGTTTGGAGAAGCAATCTGGCTGTTGATGTAGATTTACATAATGGTTACAAACTGACTCTTGAAGGCTTATACACCAAGGTGATCAATGATGTCATGTTCCAAAACATCAACGTAAAGGACAGTGCCGTATCCTATTTGTCATCAGGACCGACCCTTTCTCCAATTTACAAAGGGGGTAAGAACAGTACAGCATATTCCAATATTTATATGATGACCAATACCCACGAAGGCTATCGTTACAATTATACAGTCAAATTTTCCAAAGCATTTGAGAAAACAGGAAAATTATCCGGCTTTATTAATTTAGCTTATACATATGGATTATCAAAAGATGTTGGCAATGGTATTCGTAACTCATGGCAATCGAACTATGAAGTGAACCCGGCAATTTCTCCCAACAATGCTGATATGGCCTTTTCAAATTTTGACATGCGCAACCGTATCGTGACCTCATGGATGATGAACATCGACTGGAATGAAAAGCACAAAACAACAATTGGTATATTCCACTCTTCACAATCCGGTAGCCCTTATACTGCAACTTATTCGACAAGTCCGAACCCATTCGGCAATTCATCAAATGGATGCCTTATTTACGTTCCAAAGAATGCAAGCGAACTTGTATTTGCCGATTTGACAACCTCAACAGGAGCTATCTACACCGCGGCAGCACAGGCCACAGATTTCAACAATTTCGTAGATAATGACAAATATTTGAGCACACGCAGAGGTCAGTATGCAGAAAGAAACGGTATGAGAACACCGTGGAATCATTTCATGGATATGCAGGTCACCCATGAGGTCAAATTCAAGATAGGACAAAGGAAACAAAGCATTCAGCTAATCGCCACAGTATTCAATGTGTTGAACATGTTAAGCAAAGACTGGGGCAAGGTACGTTTTGTAACCAACGTCAACAATTACAATGTTCCGCTGCTTGGTTTTGCCAACGACGCGAACAAGGTTGCTCCGGGTGGAACAGGATACATCCCAACATACAACTTCATGAAGTACCCGGACAACAACAACAACCAATACTATTCAATCGACCCGATCAACTCACGTTGGCAGATGCAGTTTGGTTTAAAGTATAATTTCTGATCCGAACTAAGAGACTGTTAAATTTATTACACAGAGAAAACTTTCCATTTTGCGGAAAAATAGGGTGATTAAAAATTTCTGCCATTATCTATTTTCATAGGAGAAACCCCGGAGTTACAAATTCTATGTGTAAGAATTTTAAACAGCTTCTAAATATTTGCGGCTTTAGTTTTAAATAGATCACAGTGTTGGAAGCTGTCTCAGAAATGGGGCAGCTTCTCTTTTTATAATAAGAATGGAAGAAAAAAAATGCCGGAAAACTGTTTCCCCGGCATTTTTTTTGTATTACTGCTTGTGTTCAAAGGATCATCCCTGCCCCGACCACATTATTTGTGCCCTCATCAATCAAAATCAGGCTGCCTGTCTGTCGGTTTTTCTTGTAGGAATCATAAAAGATGGGTCGGGTGGTTTTGATGGAAATCTTCGCGATCTCATTTAAACCAATCGTTGTATCATCATGAATCTCCTCAAGCGTATTGATATTGACCTTATAGGCAACCTCCGTAACCACACATTTCATTTCATTGGAGGTATGTTTCAGCAAGTATTTGCCGCGTGGCTGCAGTGGCTTGCTGTTCAGCCAGCAGACCATCAATTCGATCTCCTGACTTTGGATGGGTTGATTGACCGCATCCACGATCATGGATCCCCTGCTGATATCAATTTCATGGGCCAAACGCAGGGTAACCGATTGGGGTGGAAAAGCCGTTGAAAGACTCTGCTCTCCAAAATCAATTCCTTCAATGGTCGTTTTTTGTCCGCCAGGCAAGGCTACAACCTCCTGTCCCACCCTGAAAACTCCGCCAGCCACACGTCCCGCGTATCCACGGTAATCATGGAACTGATCTGACTGGGGCCTGATCACATATTGAACCGGGAATCGGGGATCACTGAAATTGTAATCTCCACCTACCGGAATGGTCTCCATCAGACCAATAAAAGTGAGTCCGGTATACCAGGGCATGTTTTGAGAAGGATCTACGACATTATCGCCCAATTTGGCGCTAATGGGAATAAAATGCACATCGTTGTTTCCAAGTTTGCGCGCAACTTCAGTAAAATCAGTTTTAATGGCTTCAAAGATCTCCTGCGAAAAATCAACAAGATCCATCTTATTGACGCATACCACGACATGGGGAATTTGCAGCAAAGCCGCGATATAGGCATGCCGGCGGGTTTGTTCGATGACACCGTTACGTGCATCGATCAGGATTACGGCAGCATTCGCCGTTGAAGCACCTGTAACCATGTTCCTTGTGTACTGAATATGGCCAGGAGTATCCGCGATGATGAATTTTCGTTTGGGTGTAGCGAAATAACGATAAGCCACATCAATGGTAATACCCTGCTCCCTTTCGGCACGAAGACCGTCGGTGAGCAGTGCCAGGTTAACCTCTTCGCCTCCCCTGCTGATACTGGCCCTTTCGATGGCTTCCATCTGGTCTTCAAAAATCGCCTTGCTATCGTACAACAAACGTCCGATCAGGGTACTCTTTCCATCATCCACACTTCCCGCTGTAGTAAAGCGGAGAAGCTCCATATCCAAATATCCGATCTCCTTGCCGGACAAACCAGCTGTCTTATTATCAGTCATGCTCAATTATATCACATTTCAACTATTTTCAACAAGACATGAGAGATAAGATATAAGACATGAGAATACAAATCTAATCATCAACAATCTCATATCTTATATCTCATCTCTTATATCTCATCTCTAAAAATACCCCTCCTTCTTCCTGTCTTCCATGGCAGCTTCCGATCGTTTGTCGTCTGCCCGGCCACCACGTTCCGTCACCCTGCTTGCTGCAACTTCCTGTATAATCTCTTCCAGCGTATTGGCTTCAGATAAGGCAACTCCAGTGCAGGTTATGTCACCGATGGTGCGGCAACGAATCCGTTTGACCTCAGATTTTTCACCCGGCTTCAATTGCATAAAAGGAGCAGTTGCCAGCCACACGCCATCCCGGCAGAATACCTCCCGTTCGTGGGTAAAATAAAGGCTTGGCATGGGAATATTTTCCATCAGGATATACTGCCAGACATCCATTTCGGTCCAGTTGCTGATTGGGAATACCCTGAAATGCTCACCAATGTGTTTCTTCCCGTTGAAAAGGTTCCAAAGTTCAGGGCGCTGGTTCTTGGGATCCCACTGACCAAATTCATCCCGGTGAGAGAAAAAACGTTCCTTAGCGCGGGCCTTTTCCTCGTCACGACGACCACCACCCATCGCGCAATCAAACTTCATTTCTTCAATGGCATCCAGTAAAGTAACTGTCTGTAACACATTCCGGCTCGCATTGACCCCTTTCTCTTCGACGGCTCTTCCCTTATCTATTGAATCCTGCACATATTTGACAATAATCTTGGTGCCTGTCTTTTCGGCGAGATCATCCCGGTAGGTGATCGTTTCTTCGAAATTGTGCCCAGTGTCGATATGCATTAATGGAAAAGGAACCTTGGCCGGAAAGAAGGCCTTACGTGCCAGGAAAAACATCACGATCGAATCTTTTCCCCCTGAAAAGAGCATCACGGGATTCTCAAACTGCGCGGCCACTTCACGAATGACGAACATCGATTCTGCCTCAAGTTCCCGAAGATGGTTAATGGTATGTAACTCCATAAAAACAATATCAGATTTTTGAATCATTTCAGACGGGACATCCGAATGAAAGGATAAGCCACAAAAATAAACAATAAGATGACAAATCCGCAAGGATTGTCATCTCTATCTGAACTTCAATGTTAATAGCAGGGATTTGGATACCTGTTCAGATAGCCTATTGTATTGTTTAATTGTTAGAAGGCAACACGACGGGAATGTGATTTTTCAATCGTCATTTTGTAGCCAGATAACCATCTGTTCTTATGCAAAATTCTGTGGACATCAATTTCAAATATTCTCCGGACGATCGAACGGGTAAGATCAGGATAATTCACTTCAATGCGTTGCGTTGATTTAAGCCAGTCATTGATCTTTTCAAATTGGCTATCATTCAATACCTTGATTACAGGAACACCCATTTCCTCAAGCGCTGCTGCATTACATTGCTGTTCATACTGACCTTTCATGGGAATCACCATGATTTTTTTCTTCAGAAAGAGCGCTTCAGCCGGAGTCTCAAAACCGGCTCCGCAAAGAACACCTTTGGAATTGGCCATATCTTCAACAAAAGCATCATTGGATATCCAGTTTACACTAATATTTCCTTCCTGATAAGCTTTTTTAGTGTGTTTTGAAAAAAGGTGCCATTTTGTATCAATAAAACGAGACAAAACTTTTATCAGGTACTCATCGTCGTAAGAAGGTAAATAAACGGTATAGTAATCAGATTCTTTGGGTGTACACGCCCTTACCTGACTCCTGATTACCGGAGTATAAATATTCTTCGCATAAGCCTTAAAATGGAAACCAAGATAAACAGGGACAGGAGCATAATTTTTAAGTATAAAATTTCCAAAATGATCTTTTTCTTCGGGAACGGGAATATGATTGTTCAAAAAAGAACTCTGATGACTTAATCCCAGAATCGGGACACCTTTCAGAAGGCACGACCAGGCAGATACGGGTTCAAAGTCGTTGATCACAAGATCATAGCCCTCAACACGAAGGGTTAGAATCTCCCAGATATACCTGAATGGATTGAAATTTTTAATAGTTCCCCAATAATCAACCCCTCCTCTTTTACCAAAAATGAAACTGAAACCCTTCAGACGATATTTAACCGGATATCCTAGCTCCAAATCGCACTGTGTGCCACTTATCAGGATATCACACTGGCAAAAATCCTGCAGATGCGGAATGATTTCCAGTGCACGGGCAAGATGTCCGTTTCCTGTTCCCTGAATAGAATACAATACCTTCATAATGAATATTGGTTTGAGCTTATTCCTAATTAATTGCTAAAATCAATCAACATGTTCTTAAACAAATCCTTCACCTCAAGATCCACCATCCTATCAAATTCTGCTTCGGTTTCAGGAGGTAGCTCAACAAAGTCCTTTCGATAACTGAATACACGCCATACACCCTTGTTGTATTCCAGTGAGGTTAGGTTCTCGATCCAGTCGCCAGAATTGAAGTATTGGACTGTTTGTTTTTCGACTTGAATTTCTCTCATTTCGGGTTGATGTATATGACCGCAAACAATGCAGTCGATCCCTTTGCGCAAGGCCACGGTCGCAGCAGTCACTTCGAAGGCGTTGACAAATTTGACAGCTCCCTTGACAGATTGCTTGATTTTTTTGGAAAAAGAAACCGGTTTTAACTCCAAAAATTTGGTGATCATGTTAACAAAGGTGTTTATCAAAATTAAACCATCGTATCCTATGGCGCCCAATTTGGCCAGCCATTTGGAGTTTTGCATCACCACATCGAACACGTCACCATGAAAAAACCATACCTTTTTACCATTAAGCTCCAGTTTCAGTTCATTCATGATGCGCAACTTACCTATCTTCATTCCGCTGAATTTCCGGAACATCTCATCGTGGTTCCCTGTGATGTAATAAACTTTGCAGCTGTCTGAAGCAAGGCCGATCAGGTGTTTGACTACTTTCAGGTGGGATTTGGGGAAAAATTGCTTCTTGAATTGCCAGATATCGATGATATCTCCGTTGAGAACCAGTGTTTTTGGTCGTATGCTTTTCAAATACTTAAGCAATTCTACTGCATGACTACCGGAAGTACCCAGATGTATATCAGAAAGTACAACCAATTCTACACTTCTTCTGCTGTCCATAAGTTACGATTTATTAAACGCTGTAAATCAAAGACAAAGTCATTTCGTAACGGTTACAAAAATGTGAATTAAAAGTTACAGATTGTGTTTTGACCATTAAAATAGCTAAATATCCATGTTAAGGAGCCATATTTGGTCTTTATGAAAAATGATTTGAATTCAAATTTGAATTCTTAACAGATTTGTTACAAGATTGATATATCACTGTAACACTTACATTGTATTTTTACCATGGTATAGTTTCATAGATTAATGACTTAGCTTTGTTCAGACCCTTGAACGATTTCAAATCGTTCAGGGGTTTTTTTGTAACTGATGCGATATGGTTAACCTGGAATGAGATCCAAGTACAAATCTCAAAATGCAATAGAATTGTAACTGAATTGTGATCAATCGATAATAACATATTCTGAACATTTGCACAACGATTAGGTAAACCAAGCAGTTGTCTTTAAATGATTGAATGATTTTGAAATGCACAAACAGTGAATAAAAAAATTTATCGGAATCAATTTGCATGGATTATTGAAACATAACTTACTAAAATTGAGGCAAATGAAACATAATAAATTTACACGGCTACTAATGATTCTTATGTTGATCGTAATTAGTGTCAATCAGGCAAACACTTGCGAATCCGCACCGGAGTCTTCACCTTTGCCTGCAAAACAACGAGAACTAAAAATTCTTACCTGGAACATCTATATGTTACCCTTCTGTTCTGAAATTCATCAGAATTGCATAAGAGCCAGCGCTATCTCTCAGAAAATAGCCTGTTTTAACTATGATATTATTGTATTCGAGGAAGCATTTGATTACCAGGCCAGAAAGATTCTCCGCTATAATTTGAAGGGAGCTTACCCTTTTATGTATGGTCCGGCAAATGATTCCAAATTATCATTCAAAACAAACAGCGGAATATGGATACTCAGTAAGATACCACTTCAACAACTGGAACAGATTCAATTCAAAAACCGTTTTGGCATTGATGCTTTTGCCCGTAAAGGTGCAGTTCTCTTTCAGGGCGAATGGCAGGGTCAACCATTTCAACTGTTAGGCACCCATCTTCAGGCAAACAGTCCTGATAGTGTTCGGAGTGGCCAATGCCATGAGATTGCAGATAAGCTGTTAAAAAAATATGCCGAACCGGAACTCCCTCAAATAGTCTGTGGTGATTTTAACATTGAATTTGAGGACAAAGTGAATTATACAAACATGCTTACGCTACTGGATGTCGAAAACGGAAACCTTGCAGGGGATGTGCAGAGTTCTTTTGATGAAATAGATAACAAACT
>JBAXUL010000115.1:0-11801 GCA_037129695.1 Prolixibacteraceae bacterium | reverse complement strand
ACTCTACCATTCAACCGAAAATGATTTGGACATTCTTTATTTTAGGGATGGACGGATTTTTGAAAGATTCTCAGAGCCACTGATCAAAGATGATTCCTCGGTCGGACGTGTTTGGTCGTTCCGCGACATCTCTGAGCGTAAAAGGGCAGAGGAGGAAATCAAAGAGAAAAACAGTGAACTTTCAAAAGCGATTTCGGAAAAGGATAAATTTTTCTCCATCATCTCCCATGACCTGCGCGGACCTTTTAATGGATTCCTGGGTCTCACCCGCATCATGTCCAATGAATTGGCCGATCTTACCTTCGAAGAGTTACAGAAAATGTCCAGTAGCCTGGAAAAATCAGCTTCTCAACTTTTCCGTCTGCTCGAAAATTTATTGAATTGGGCTAGAATTCAACAAGGACTCATTCCTTTCAATCCGGTAATGGTTAAACTACTCCCATCGATTGATGAATGCATCGCACTCATGCAGGAGCAAGCCAATGCCAAGGAAATTGAAATAGTCAGAATTATTCCGGAGGAATTAACCGTTTTTGCGGATGATAACATGTTGCAAACAATCATACGCAACCTAGTCTTCAATTCCGTGAAATTTACCCGTAAAGGTGGGAGGGTTACAATATCCGTCAAAACCAGCGACCCTACACATGTTGAAATAGTCATCAGGGATACAGGGATTGGGATGAGCCAATCCATCATCGATCAACTATTCAGACTTGATGTTCAATCCAGCAGGCGTGGTACGGATGGGGAAGCCAGCTCCGGTCTGGGCTTATTGTTGTGTAAAGAGTTCGTTGAAAAACACGGCGGCAGGATTTGGACAGAGAGCGAAGTAGGGAATGGCAGTATATTCCATTTTACGATCCCAGTCAATAGGCCGGATTCAATGTCCCTGGGATCATATTCAGATACTCCGGTTGTATCGTAGATGATCCTTTCGATCAGACTTGACTGAAAATGGCAATAATCGGGACAAATTGTAGATATTTGATTTAGTTTGAATCCGAATAAAGTGAACCATCCAAGATGACACTAGTGGAATTTGGTTTAAATTATTCGTCATCTTGAATTCTTCGGATCACTTCGTAATTTCAATTCGCAAAAAGACTAGCAGTACATTGGGGTATTTTTTTATTCCTTTGTTTAGAATGAACTCCGGCATCATATTTGACCATATATCAAACCAAACAAGATACAAATGAATTCAATCAGGCATATTTTACCTCTTTTAGCCTCCTTTCCAATTGGATTTTTATCCGGCAACAGTTTTGCACAGAATCCGACTGTTAAGCCCAATGTGATTTATATGTATGCCGATGACATTGGATTTGGGGATTTGAGTTGCAACGGCGCAAAAACAATCAAAACGCCCAATGTGGAAAAGCTTGCCAGCCGGGGGGTGCGATTCACAAATATGCACAGTGCCGCTGCCACCTGTACTCCTTCGAGATATGCCCTGATGACCGGAGAATATGCCTGGCGGAAGGAAGGAACAGGCATCGCTGCAGGAAACGCAGGTTCCATCATCCGTCCGGAAAGGTACACGCTGGCTGATGTCTTCAAGAGTGCGGGTTACCGAACAGGTGTGATCGGGAAATGGCATCTCGGTCTGGGCAATAAAACCGGAACTCAGAACTGGAACGGACATATCACCCCCGGACCGTCAGACATCGGTTTCGATTATTCCTACATCCTGGCCGCTACTGGCGACCGGGTCCCATGCGTGTACGTTGAAAATGAATACATCGTGAACCTGGATCCCAAAGATCCAGTTTACGTCGATTATGAAAAGAATTTCGAGGGAGAACCAACAGGAAAATTAAATCCCGAATTACTCAGCATGCATCCCAGTAATGGACACGACATGTCTATTGTAAACGGCATTTCGCGCATTGGGTTTATGAAAGGAGGGAAGTCTGCGCTTTGGAAGGATGATGAAATAGCCGGTGTGATTACTGGAAAGGCAGTGGAGTTTATCGAAAAAAACAAGGAAAAACCTTTCTTCCTTTACTTTGCAACCCAGGACGCTCACGTGCCTCGTGTGCCCAATCAGCGCTTTGTCGGAAAAAGCGGAATGGGGCCGCGAGGCGATGCCATCCTTGAATTTGACTGGTCTGTTGGCGAAGTGCTCAATACCCTGAAACGATTAGGTCTCGAAAAAAATACGATCGTCATTCTTACCAGCGACAACGGTCCGGTAGTGGATGACGGATACAAGGATCAGGCTGTCGAACTTCTGGGTGATCATCATCCTGCCGGAGAATTCAGAGGCGGAAAATACAGCAGTTTTGAAGGAGGGACACGTGTTCCGGGAATTTTAAGCTGGCCCGGGACCGTCAAGGCCGGGGTATCCGATAAACTGCTCTGCCAGATTGATATGCTGGCAACCATGGCAGACCTGCTGAAAGTCAAATTGCCTGAAGGTGCTGCTCCTGATAGTGAAAATCATTTGCGTTCATGGATGAACGAAGGAGGAAAAGGCCGGGAATACCTGGTTCTTCAAAATGTTCACAACAACTTGTCCATTGAGGATGGAAACTGGAAATACATCGCTCCGGGCAATGGTCCGGCCTATGGGAAAGAAACCAATACCGAATACGGGAATTCGAAGGAGGACCAATTGTACGACTTATCCAAAGACCCCGGTGAAAAAGTAAACGTGGCAGTTCAGAATCAAAAAATGACGAAAGGGCTAAAGGACCAGCTTGAAAAAATCAAGGGCTCAAAATAATTAAGCCACAAGTGCCATGAAATTTGGCGGCTTTTCCATTGTTTTGTGTGATTTTCGCACAAATACGACTAAGTTAGCAAAGGAAATCACCTCATTTTGGTCTTGACTATATCTGGAAGTCAACATTTATTTGGTTGGGGTCTTTTATTCATATTAATTTGAACATCTTGGAATCAACAATTTTCAACAGAAAATATATTCTGGGTATAACCCTTGTTTCGGCCATGGGTGGTCTCCTGTTCGGGTATGACTATGTGGTGATTGGTGGAGCGAAGCCGTTTTACGAACGCTATTTTGATATTGTCAACGCTCCCTATCTGCAAGGCTGGGCCATGAGCAGTGCGCTGATCGGATGTTTGTTCGGAGCCCTGGC
Source organism: Prolixibacteraceae bacterium (assembly GCA_037129695.1). Lineage (GTDB taxonomy): Bacteria > Bacteroidota > Bacteroidia > Bacteroidales > Prolixibacteraceae > CAINVV01. The sequence goes on along the minus strand of JBAXUL010000115.1, from coordinate 8,697 downwards.
ATCAGGCTATTTTTCGGATCGTTATGGTCGAAAATTACCTCTAGTCACTGCTGCGGCACTTTTCACCATTGCGGCAATCGGAACAGGGCTTGCCGATCATTACAATACTTTTATCGCTTTCAGGCTCATTGGAGGATTGGGGATCGGTCTGGCATCTGCCATCTCACCCATGTATATTGCAGAAATTTCCCCTGCTGCCTTTCGGGGAAGATTGGTTTCAATCAACCAGCTTACCATCGTAACAGGTATCCTTGCGGCTCAGATCATCAATTACCTCATTGCTGATGTCGTTCTCAAAGGCACATCTGATGATATGATACTCCGGTCGTGGAACGGACAAATGGGTTGGCGCTGGATGTTCTGGACAGGTACCATTCCTGCCTTTTTATTTTTTGTTCTTTCATTTTTCATTCCCGAGAGTCCTCGTTTTCTGTCAAAAACCGGAAATTGGAAAGCTGCGGCTTCCATTTTAGAGCGGATTGGCGGGAATAAGTATGCGGTTCAGGAGCAGAAAGAAATTGCAGAAACGCTTCATTCTGCCGGGTCAAAAATCGAATGGAAAGTTCTGTTTTCAGGAAAAGTTCGTCCGGTTTTGGTTTTGGGGATTGTGCTGGCCGTTTTTCAGCAATGGTGCGGTATCAATGTGATATTCAATTATGCGGATGAAATTTTTACTTCAGCAGGATATTCAGTGGGTGAAATGTTGTTCAATATTGTCATTACCGGAAGTGTGAATCTGTTCTTTACCCTGATTGCCATTCGCGTGGTAGACAGTTGGGGCAGACGCAAACTGATGCTTCTGGGTTCTGCCGGATTGGCCCTGATCTATCTTCTGCTGGGAGCCAGCTACTTTTTTGAATTGAAAGGCATGGCCATCCTGGTTCTCGTGATGGCAGCCATCGCCACCTATGCGATGACCCTGGCTCCGGTTACATGGGTCGTCCTTTCTGAAATATTCCCCAACTCCGTTCGCGGAGCGGCAATGGCCATTGCAACCACTTCACTCTGGATCGCCTGTTTTGTGCTGACTTATACCTTCCCGATTTTGAACAGATTGCTGCAGGCAGGCGGAACTTTCTGGTTGTACGCGCTGATCTGTCTGTTTGGATTTCTGTTTATCCTGAAAAAGTTGCCGGAAACCAAGGGGCGAAGTTTGGAGGAGATCGAAAGGAAATATGATCCGCAGGAAATTTAGCCGGTGGATTTAGGTTCAGACTCATCCATGTTTGCTGGTTAAGCCTTCGGGTTGGGTTTGTAGGGCAATTTGGCCATCTTTTCAACCTCGATGGAGGGAAAGCCAAACTCTTCCACCACTTTCCCCAGTATCAGATAAATTCCCGGTCCCTTGAAAGGATGATTTCTCAAAGAATCAGGGAAATGAACAGTATCAAAAAAATTGCCCGTGGAGTCAATGAAGGTGCCAAAATGCATGATCTCCTTCCTGGTTGTCCTGACATACTTGATGGTTACCATCCTGCCCACCATTTTCACCTTTCTTCCAATGCACCGGACGAGATCCCTCGCCTGAATTTCACCTCTAAAACTTGTTTGGAGCAGCTCAAAAAGTGTGATGCTGACAGGAAATCCAAGCAGCTCAATTTCATCGTAGGCATCTTCAACCGGTGAATATTCCAGCACCGGCATCTCAAAAGATTGATGCTGAACAGCAAACATCCGCTCTGATTTTACCTGTACCGGTACTCTCTTCAGATACAACTGCGACTCCCACAACAGGGAACATTTATTTTCTTCCAGGGTACGGAAAGCCCCGAGGCGGATGAGAATCACCAATTGTTCTTTTCCTACGGGTACACGGTCAATAAATTCCTGGATGGACTTATAGGGGCCATGACATTTACGTTCACTGATAATTAATTCGATGGTGATAGTTTCGAGGTTCTGGACATGTACGAAACCGATCCAAATAGTTTTTCCGACTATCCGGGTATGATTCAGACTCTTGTTGATACACGGTAATTCAATCGTTGCCCCCTGCCTATGTGCTTCATTGAAGTAGACCCAGGTGTGATAGAATCCGCCAAAATTGTTGATGACGGCCACCATGAATTCCAGGGGATAATAGGCCTTCAGGTAAAGGCTCTGAAAACTTTCGACTGCATAGGAAGCTGAATGGGCTTTTGAAAAGGAATAGCCCGCGAAAGACTCAATCTGCCTCCAGACCTCCTCTGCTATTTCAACAGAACGGCCAAGTTCCGCACAATTGGAAAAGAATTTTTCCCTGATTAGCTGAAACTCCCTTAAAGAGCGGTACTTCCCCGACATGGCTCGCCTGAGCACGTCGGCTTCAGCCAGATCAAGACCCGCGAAGTGGTGTGCGACTTTGATCACATCCTCCTGGTAAACCATCACCCCGTAGGTTTCGCTCAATTGCTCCTTCATCACCGGATGGAGATAATCGAAATCATCGGGATGGTGAAATCTCCTGATGTATTCACGCATCATACCGGATTTGGCTACTCCGGGCCTGATAATCGAACTTGCAGCAACCAGACTGATGTAGTTGTCACATCTCAGTTTTTTCAGCAGTCCCCGCATGGCCGGACTTTCAATATAAAAGCAGCCGATGGTTTCTCCGTCTTTCAGCTGCTGCCTTACTTTTTCGTCGACGAAAAACTGGTCCACCTGGTGGATGTCAATTTTTCTTCCCCCGTTTTCGGCAATAATTTCGACTGCTTCCTTGATGTGGCCTATTCCTCTCTGACTCAGAATATCCAGCTTTTCGAAACCCATTTCTTCGGCGATATACATATCCCACTGTGTGGTCAGGAAACCCTTTGGGGGTAAATCCAGTGCGGTATAATAAGTGATGGGCTCTTCCGTAACCAGCATTCCGCCCGCGTGAATCGTTCTCATGTTGGGGAAATCGGTGATTTCCCTTGCCAGCATTTTAATCAGATTGGCCACATCATAATTGTTGTAGCTATTTTCCGGATCATTCACCAGCAGGTCTATTTCTTCCTTCGGTAAGCCAAATACCTTGCCCAGTTCCCTGTAGACCGACTTATCCCTGAAGGTGGAGGTAGCGCCGAGCAAGGCAACATGATTGTGTCCGTATCTTTTGAAAATGTAGTCCTGTACCTGATCGCGGTCCTTCCATGAAAAATCGATGTCAAAATCCGGCGGGCTCGTCCTTTTGGGATTCAGAAAACGTTCAAAATAGAGATCCAGCTTGATGGGATCAACATCCGTTATCCTCAGGCAATAGGCAACAATGCTGTTGGCGCCGCTTCCTCTCCCGACATGGTAAAATCCCCTCGACATGCTGTAATGGATGATATCCCAGGCAATGAGGAAATAAGAGGAGAATCCGAGATTGTCGATGATCTCCAGCTCATGCCTGATTCTTTGTTTCGCTGTCTGGTTGTTCTTCCCGTAGCGATAAAGCATGCCGTCGTTGGCGAGTTTTTCGAGAAGGAGCTTGTCATCCTCTCTGGTCTTGCTGTAAGATCTTTTATTCTTGCTTTTTCTGAATTCTATGTCAATCGAGCACTGATCCATCAACCATTCTGTATTTTCTATGATTTCAGGATATTGATGAAAAGCGTCAGTGAGTTTCCAGGGCGGAAGCATCACCTGATCCTCATCCGCAAACTGGTGAGGTTGCAATTTGCTGAGCAGCGTGTTGTGGTCGATGGCCCGGAGGCATTTGTGTATCAGCAATGATTTGCCATCCAGTAAAGTCACGGGCTGCCACACCACCAGTTTGTCGGGATAGCTGAGGTATGCGGAAGTAACCAGTTTGTTGATCTGCCTGGGCCGGATTCCGGTAAATTCGAATTCCTTCAACTCAGTACCCTCTGTTTTGCCGAACGGATAAATCACAAATACGTTTTTAAAGTCGGGCCCTTCCGCGTCAAAATCTTTTTTGTTCAGATTATGCCAGGTAAGGTATTCATTCAGTTCCCTTAATCCCTCCCGATTCCTGGCAATGCCGATAAAGACGAGTTCGTCATCATTTCTGAATTCAACACCTGCAATGGGTTTAATGTTCCTGTCATTTGCCTTTCGGATGAATTCGGGAATGCCCATGGAGGTATTGATATCCGTCAGAACGAGGGAAGTCAGTCCATTCATGACCGCCTGGTCCAGGAGCTGGTCGATGTCCATGGTGCCGTACCTGAGGCTAAAATTGGAATGGGTGTTGATATACATCTTTTCTGTGAGTATTTGTAGCAGTTAAACCGGTCAGGTACTGGAGCCCGGACCGGCTTCCACCGGCATTCCGGAAGCACGCCTGATTGCTCCGGATCCGTAATGCAACCGGATCTTGTCCATGGAGAGATAGAGACTGACCTGTTTTTCATTGTTGTCAAACAGGTTCAGTTGCTGAACCCCGTGAATCAGTCCGCCCAGTTTAACTCCGATCAGCCGGATCATCATCCTCCTTTCGTAGAGACGCTTGAACAGTTCCCTCACCGTGCCGATCAGGACATGGTCGAAAGAGGTGTATTCAATCTTCTTTTGGAGGGTATGCGTGTCATAATTGGCATACCTGATTTTAACCGTTACCACGGAAGTCAGTTTTTCACTTTTCCGGAGTTTGAAGCAGAGTTTTTCAGTCATGGAAATCATCAACCTGTCGAGCATATCCACATCAGTCGTGTCCGTTTCAAAAGTCCTCTCCTTGCTGATGGATTTTTCTTCACTGTAGGGTACGACCGGAGTGAAGTCTATTCCGTGGGCACGTCTCCACAACTCGGTCCCGTTCTTTCCCAGGACACTCTGGACCATTTCAACGGGTATGGCGCTCAATGTCCGGATATCGGAAACACCCATCGATCGGAGCAACTGATAGGTCTTCGAACCAACCCCGGGAATTTTTCTGATCGACAAAGGGTTCAGGAAGGGTTGAACATGATCCTTGTCGACATACCTCTCTCCATTGGGTTTTGCTTCTCCGGTAGCAATCTTGCTGACTGTTTTGTTGACAGACAGCCCGAAAGATATTGGCAGTCCGGTTTCACTGATGATGGACTGTCGCAGTTCGTGCGACCATTTGAGTGAACCAAAATACCGGTCCATCCCGGTAATGTCAATGTAGTGCTCGTCGATGGAGGCTTTTTCATACACGGGCGCCTTGTCGGCAATGACATCCGTGACCAGCCTCGAATATTTGCTGTACGAATCCATGTCTCCCCTGATCACAATGGCTTCCCGGCACAGGTTTCTCGCCATTTTCATGGGCATGGCCGAATGAATCCCAAACATTCTTGCCTCATAACTGCATCCGGCAACCACCCCACGGTCTGACAATCCTCCGATAATGACGGGCTTCCCGTTCAGGTTCGAGTCCATCAATCTTTCAACCGAGACAAAAAAAGTATCCAGATCCATGTGTAAGATTGTCCTGTCCTGAATTAGCATTTTTCTTTCCTCCCTGAATACTTAAATTGTTTCCGATATCTTAGGATCTGTCTGAGATTTTCTTCGCATCAACGATGCCTGAGGCATCGTAGGTTTATAGAAGATATGCAGCGATTCAACCTGCGACCCCGGCGGGGTCGAACATCATCGGATAGCTTGGTTCCTATAAACCTTAAATCCCTCCGGGATTAAAAATTCAAAAATTAAGACAGTCTTTTTGTTACAATCAAAAAAATTATTTACATTTGACTAAAATAAAGTCAAAATATTGACTACAATATAATCTATTTTTGAAATAATTATCATGTTTCTTTCGACAAATATTAAATTTTTAAGAAAAAGAAGGAGGCTGACCCAGCAAGATCTGGCCGGGACGCTGGGCACGAAAAGGTCGAGTATCAATAATTATGAGAATGGTACGGCCGTTCCGCCCGTCAATGTGCTGGTCAGCCTGTCCGATTTGTTTCATCTTTCGATTGATACGCTGGTCAGGATCAACCTTGAATCCCTGCGGGAGAGTCAGATGTACATCATCGAACATGGTTCCGATGTTTTTGTGAAGGGGAATGAGGTGAGGGTGCTCGCAACGACTGTGGATTCCGGTAATAAGGACAACATTGAAATTGTTTCGATCAAGGCAAAGGCAGGGTATACCACCGGTTATTTCGACCCTGAGTACATTTCGGGTTTGCCCAATTTTCAATTGCCGATACTGACCCGGGATAAAAAATACAGGGCTTTCCAGATTTCCGGAGATTCGATGCTCCCGGTTCAGGATAAGAGCTGGGTGGTGGGAGAATATGTGCAGGATCTGAATTCCATCCGGAATAATGGCCTTTACATCGTTTTGACCCTGAATGAAGGTGTTGTTTTCAAGAAGGTGAAAAATGAATTAAAGGAGAAGGGGAGCCTGAAAATGATCTCCTCTAATCCCGAATATGATCCTTATGATTTGTCTGTCAGCGAGATCAGGGAAGTATGGAAATTTGTTCTTTACATGACGGACGAAATTCCAGAGTCGCTTGACAATCAGCAGATCATGAATAATTTCGAGATCATCAGGAAGGAAATGGCAGAGATCAAACAACAGCTGAAGAAATAGCTTTGTTCGGAGACCGTATCCGGGATAATCGGTTGGTCGTCTACTCCATGACTGTTTTTCTCCTGGTGATGTTGACCCCGTCACCTTTCCCGTTGATGACGTTGAGGATTTTGCTTTCCTTGTTCCCGTTGAGCCAGAAAATGATTTTGTGATGAATGTTCTTTTCCAGTTTCTGCGGCGTTTCAATGGTATTGTCAACGATCACGGGAGCCTGGTAGAAAACGCAATAGATCCCCAGACCAATTGCCTCGTGGCTTTTAACTTTGTCAGAAACCTTGTAGGAGGCGTAACCGCCGGTTCCACCGTGTTTCCATGAATCTACAGTCGGAGGATCGTAGGGAAGTTCGCTTTGGTAAAAATAGAGCCTGCCATGTTCTCCATTCCAGATGGTCTGGTATTCCTGGAAATGTTCGTTGAAGAGACCATAAATGGTCACATGATCTCCGTTAACGATCAATCCGTTCGCACTTTTGTTCTTGTCCCATCCTACACCATTGCCGTGATCGGCCCTCCAGATCCAGGTATGGTCAACTCGCACATTGTTGCTGTTGATGACGAAGCAGCTGGAAGCGGAACCTTCGGCAGGACCACCAACCCGGAAGAACAGATCAAACAGGTACGACGGTTGTTTAGCATGGTTCTTATGGGAATTTGGTTCTCCCACCTGCAAGAGTTTATCCGCATTCAATTTGCCGGCATCGAACAGGAGCCCGCACATCGTTACACGATCTACATCCGAGATTTCGATGATGGAATTTCCGTTTGCAGAGACCAAGGTTGCCATACCAATTCCCATCACAACAGTGCCGGGCCGGGTAATTTTCAGGCTTTCATTGATGGGATAGATTCCCGGGGTAAACAGTAGATTCTTGCCTGCTTTCAGGGCAGCGTTGATCGAAGCGGATTGATCGGTGGGTGTAACCAGATAGAAACTACTCAATTTCAAAACATCCACGTCTTCGGGCTGATTCATCCAGCTTACTCCGCTGCTGTTTTTCTTCAGTTTTGGTACAGCGACACTGTAATCACCATTGTCGAGAAAAAGGTATGGTTTTTCCCTGATTTCCGGTGTTTCTGTGATAACAGTATATGGATTAGCCGGCCATTTTTCTGCAGGTGCACCGTGTACTCCCACGAACATCATGTTCCAGCTGCCGCCTTTCCACGCTCCCAGATCATCATTGCGCGAAAACCATTGCTGCTGTGGTCCGGAATAGACGGTCCCGTCAATCTTTGAATCGGCCAGAAAGCCACCGCTGGCCCAACCATGGTCGTGGAGCTGGATACTCCCTTTGACATGGACCCTGCGCATCGGAGCCGCCTGTGAAACACCCCAGATCATGGTGGAATCCCCGGTAGGAACCATGGTCAGGTTTTCAACGGAACGCCAGAAATTGCAAGTCACATTGCCATTGTTGAACAATCCCTTTGAGATCAAATCCCCGTTAATTACAACATCATCGGGTGATTTGCCGAGTCCAAGGGCATGCATGTAATAGCCCATTTTGATATTTAGTTGGTAGGTGCCCGGTTTGAACAGCAAAGCATAACGATTTGTACTGAATTCGCTTTTCCTTTCATGTTGCATGTTGTAAAGCGTATCAATCAAAGTCTGAATCTCTTTCATATCCATACCCGGATCAAGGACAAAAGCATACTTTCCCAACAATGATGAATTGTATTTGCCATTACCGGGAAAATCAGATTTTTGACCACGGTTATTTTGCGAAGTGCCTGATTTGGATATCACTAGAAACAGGCATAAGACCAGGAATAGTTGATAATATTTTCTCATTGTCAAGTAATTTCAGGTATGACAGAAACAAAAACCTTTCGCCCTACAACGATTGTGGATCCGTTTTTTCAACAGCCTTCAGTACAATTTCAAGATCGGTAGTCCCCCTGAACCCGCTAAATCCAACTGCCAATTTCGTTCCATCGCTGAATGTGATGGGCTGCCCCCCTTTGTACCCGATCATATCAGGCATTTTAATGCCAAACTGGCGGTAGTCGATTTGTTCGTTGAATACCAGTTTTTCAAATTCGTTGGTTTCAATGCCTGTGATCCACACCTGGCTGGCTTTGGTCCAGGCTATTTTGAAGGTTTCCCTGCATCTTAATTGGTCTGTACCGTACATTTTTCCAACAATCCGGCCATCCTCACAGATGATACAAACGGCAGCTCCGCCGTTTGAAATGGCTTTGTCTTC
>JBAXUL010000114.1:0-11888 GCA_037129695.1 Prolixibacteraceae bacterium | reverse complement strand
AACAGAACATCAACAGTGTAAGGGCCGAAGTAAACAGAATGATGGAAAACTATCCGATTTTTGCCTGGTAAGAACATAGAAGAAAAATATCTTGCAAAGTAGCAAAGAGCGCGAAGAAATATTTTTTTTCTTCGCGCTCTTTGCTACTTACATCATTTCAACCATTCTGAAGGACGCCCAGTCTAATTTCATGTCAACTGAATCAATTCTAAAATTTTGGGTAGAAAAATCATACATCCCACAATCAGGGCAGTCAAGGCACTTACCAAGACGGCTGCTGCCGACAAATCTTTCACTTTTTTGATTTTCTCATTTTTCTCGGGTGAAAGGTGATCAGCCAGATTCTCCAGCGCTGAATTGAATAATTCTGCCGTGAAAACCATGCCGATTACCATGATCAACAATCCTATTTCGATAGGTGACAAATTAAAAATGAACATCAGCCCAATCACCAGACAGGCACAGAAAAGATGAATCCGGGAGTTGTGCTCTTCGCGGAGCATGATCTTCAACCCGTTAAGGGCAAAACCAAAGCTTTGGATCCTTTTTCGCAGGGAGAATTTTTCATTTTTCATTTTTCGGACATTGATAATTTTTGAAAAATATTACACAGAGAAACTCCTGGAGGGGCACAGAGTTACACAGAGATATTTGAAATGAGTTGAATGAATTGAAACGATGATCAGGCCAGAAGGGTTTTCTTCATCAACATGTCAGATAATATTGTTTTTTGAATCAATTATTTTCCCTGTGTAACTCTGTGGTCCTCCGTGAAACTCCGTGTCACATTTTTTCAGCTGATAATAACCCTCGAGAACGGCACTGCATCCAGCGAAGAGAAATCTTTCTTCAGATATTTGTAATAGCCTGTGATGGCTATCATGGCTGCGTTGTCCGTGGTGTATTTGAAAGGTGGGATGTACATCTTCCATCCAAGTTTGCCTGCCGTATCCAGCAGTGCAGCACGCAAACCTGAATTGGCAGATACACCCCCGGCTACCGCAATTTCGCGGATTCCGGTTTGCTGGGCCGCCAGTTTCAGTTTGGCCAACAGTATTTCAATGATGGTATATTGGAGCGAGGCGCACAGATCGGACCTGTGATGATCAATAAATTCAGGATCTTTGGCGATCTCATCACGAAGCAGATACAGAAAAGAGGTCTTTAATCCGCTGAAGCTGTAATCAAGTCCTTGTATTCGTGGTTTCGAAAAAACAAAGGCAGCAGGGTTGCCCTCTTTGGCCAATTTATCGATGAGCGGACCTCCGGGATAGGGCAAACCCATCACTTTGGCACACTTGTCGAATGCTTCCCCGGCGGCGTCGTCAATGGTCTGACCCAAAACTTCCATATCGAGATAATCCCTGACAAGGATGATCTGGGAGTTTCCTCCGGATACAAGCAGGCACAAAAACGGAAATTGAGGTGCCTGGAGTTCTACGTCTTTCTCCTGCAAAAAATGGGCGAGTACATGTCCCTGGAGGTGGTTCACTTCAATCAACGGAATATTTCTGGCAAGGGCAAAAGCCTTGGCAAAGGAGACTCCAACCAGCAAGGACCCAAGCAGTCCCGGCCCGCGTGTAAATGCAACAGCATTGATTTCATCGAGCGAAATACCTGCTTTTTTGATTGCCTGATCAACTACAGGAATAATATTCTGCTGATGCGCCCTCGAGGCAAGTTCGGGTACTACCCCACCAAAGGCTTTGTGGACGGCCTGACCGGCCACTTCATTGCTCAGCATCACCTGATCCCTGATCACCGCGGCGGAGGTGTCGTCACAGGATGATTCAATCCCTAATATCACAATATTCTTCTTCCGGTTCATTCTGTTAAGATCTCTGGCAATTACCTGTTACTCGGTAAAAAATATTAATTTTATCGTTTAAAATGTCTGGCAAAAACAATCTTCATCTCAATGGTTAATTGTTAAAAGAGTTGATTTGTGCACACTTAAACCATGACGAACAAATATAATATTTCTCCTTGTGACAGTAGAGCAAACACCCGTTCAATCAGTGCCCAAAGGTATCAAAAAAAAGGTTAGGACATTCATTGTCATCGCCATCCTGTTGATAGCTTTGCCTGAAATCGCGTACGTCACTTTTCGCAGCAACACGGTCCAAACACTGGCCATCAGGTGGTTAATGGACCAGATAGGCCAGACCTTCAACACTCACATTAAAGTGGAAGGTATTGACATCTCCTTCTTCGATCAGATCACACTTGAAAAGATATTGATTGAAGACCAATCGAAGGACACCCTATTTTACGTTGATGAGCTAAAACTTCAAATCGACAGCATCAGGCTGATGAACCGCAAGATTCATATCAACAATATTTTTGTCCAGCAGCCAAAGCTCCACATGTATCAGGATACTTCATCCACCAACTTCCAGTTCATACTCGATTCAATCCATGCATCACCCCCACCCGACCAAAATTCAAAAGCTTGGGATATTCAATTCAATAACCTCTTTGTCAGGGATGCGGAGATTCGCTTTAAAAAACCCTATGCCGATACAATTTATCATGAAGGCATCAATTTCAACAACCTGGACGTCAAGGGCGTCAATCTCGCAATGGTACATGTCAAAAAGGAAAAATCGGCCATATCCATGTTACTCGACAATGCCTCACTGCGGGAAAAATCAGGCTTCATGATCAAAAATCTGACTTTCGATGCAATGTTGGATTCAACAGGTCTTCATCTCCACAAATTTGCCTTGATTACCGGAAATTCCAATATTTTTTCCGACTCATTGACGATCACGCAGCGGCAAAGCAGGTTACTTGACAAGCTGTCTTCGGTCAAAAAAACGCAGGATCTTCCGCTTGCTTTTCAGTATGATTACAAGGGAAATCTCGCGGAATCAATCATTTCAACGGCAGATATCGCCTATTATCTTCCCGAATTCTGGGGGATGGATGAGAAAGTTCTGTTCTCAGGAAGCATGCAGGGTACCGTTGATAATTTGAAATTCAAAGATCTCAATTTACGGATTGGCCAAAAAACCTCCTTCAATGCTGATCTCGAACTGAAAGGATTGCCCGACTGGCAAAACACGTATATCTTCCTGAAATTTTACAACAATACCTTCAATTTCAACGATTTTGCCGCCATCAGACTTCCCGAAGCCTTCAAGAATCTTTATCCTAAAATTCCTTCCTCGATGATGGATGACGTAGATCTCAATTACCAGGGTACATTCAGCGGTTTTCCAACTGACTTTGTGGCTTATGGAAACCTGAACGGTGAGCTGGGTTCGCTCTCGACTGACATTGCAATTGCTCCATCCGTTTCAGGATCGCTCAGAATTGAAGGTATGCTTGATGCCAAATCATTCAAACTAGGCAAGTTTTTGGGCTTTGATCCCCTCGGAGAGGTTACTTTGCACACAAAGATCGTGGTAAACAAAAAAGACAAGCACTTCAACGCAACGATCAATGGAAATATCGACAGCATCTATTACAACAACAACCGCATAGACTCCATTTACCTCGATGGAACCGCCAGCAACAAGAGCTACAATGGTCAACTCACGATCAATGATGATAAAATCAAACTCCAATTCCAGGGAATGGCGAACCTTGAAGGAAAAACGCCTGTGTTTAATTTTTCTTCCCTAGTAAAGACTGCCAACCTCAATGTGCTCGGAATAGATCAGATACACAAGGATGCAACCTGCTCTTTCGACATGGAGGCGAATTTCACAGGTAAAAACATCGATGAACTGGATGGCTCCATCGACTTGAAGAAGATGAAATTATCGAGAGATGGAAAAGATTTCAACATAAAAACACTGAAATTAAATACGTCCAACACCTCTGAAAGGAATACCATTACACTTCGGTCAGATATTGCCGACGTCGACATTGTGGGAAAATACCGGTTTTTGGAATTCGGGCTGACCGTGCGTGATTACCTGCAATTTTATCTTCCTTCGGCTGATCTTCCCTTCAGCAAGGAGGGCACTGCAGGGAGTAATATATTCAACTTCAATGTCAATCTCAAAAAACCTGAACTCATCACCTATTTCTATTTTCCTGACATTGTGCCCGAATCGCCGATCGTCATGAGTGGAGACATTAATTCGATGAGAAAAAGCCTGAACTTTAATTGTTCTGCAGGAAAATTGTCCTATCAGAATTATCACTCCAAGGGACTCTCCTTTTCTTCATCGAATGAAGGCAACCGATGGAATCTCAAACTGGCGACGGAAGAAGCTGCATTGGGCGAAAATTACCGCATCGAAAACGTGACATTGAATAATACACTCTTCAGCGATACCCTGTTGACAAGTTTCGCCTGGGGAAAAAGAACCGAGAAAGATTACAGTGGAAAGATCGATGTGGAGGGTCTATTCTCTAAAAACGACGAAGGGCTCAGAATGGCCGATTTCATCATCAAACCATCTGACATTCTGGTGCATGACACCTTGTGGCAATTTGAAAAGAGCAAAATTCATATTGACTCCACCAAAATTGTGGTCGACAATTTCAATCTGCACCATGGAAATGGATTTTTCAGAATACACGGACAATTATCCGACAGTCAGGCGGATAAACTTAAAATTGAAGTGGGTAAAATCAACCTCGGATTCTTTGACCTGGTTTCCAAAAAGCAGATCGGAATCGAAGGCTCGCTGAGTGGAGAAACTGAAGTTGCTGATATCAACAACTCCTTCTTCATGAACAGCAGTCTGGAGATCAAAAACTTCCATTATGACAAAAATTATTTTGGAGATGTTTTATTCGACAACATCTGGAACAAGGAAGAAAAACGGTTGTATACCTCCATCAAATTGCAGAAACTGGATGAAACCTCGCTGCTTATCCGGGGATTTTATGCTCCAACCAGCGATTCACTGAAGTACGACGCACAACTGACCAATTTCCCTGTGCAAACAATCTACCCGTTTCTGCAATCGTTCTCCAGCGGTGTTGGCGGAACCGGAAATGGAACAGTAGCTATTACAGGCACTTTCAGTGAACCCTGCTTTATCGGAAAAGTTGACGTTACCGGCGGCAGGATCGGCATCGATTACACGAAGGTAGCTTACACCTTTAATCAGCCCGTTATATTTTCGCATGACTCCATTGTCTTCAGGAAAATTGTCCTGAGTGACAGCGAAAACAACAAAGGCGTGTTTGACGGATACATCACCCATCGGATGTTTGGCAATCTGAAGTACCACATGAGTTTTGTAACGCCAAGGATTGAGGCATTGAAAACCACACTTGCCGATAATTCCATCTTCTATGGAGAAGCTCATTGCAGTGGGGACATACTCATAACCGGCAACGACGACCGCGTGAAACTGGATGTGAATGTCAAATCCGAAGATGGCACATCAATCGTCATTCCTCTGGAGACACCGGCCTCTGCGGCTGAAAATAATTTCATCAGGTTTGTCAGGCCGGATACGCTCGTAAATCATGCGCAAACATCTCGTCCTCCGGCAGAGAGTGGTTCTTTCGAACTGAATCTCAATTTAACCGCGACGCCGGCAGCAAGGATTCAGATACTTTTCAACTCTTCGTTCGGCGATGTCATCTCCGGTCAGGGTTCCGGAAATTTCAGGATGGTCTATGACAAGCAGGAAAATTTCACCATGTTTGGTAATTACAATATCTACAAGGGAGATTATCTCTTCACCCTTCAAAATGTGATCGGCAAGAAATTTAAGCTGGAAGAAGGCGGAACCATTACCTGGAATGGCGACCCATACGAAGCCATAGTTGACCTGAATGCAGTATACACGACGAAAGCCTCCATCAAAAATCTACTGGGTGACACCTACAAAAACGACAATACTACCAGGCTCCCCGTGGAATGCAAAATCAACCTCTCCCATAAATTATTGAACCCCGTTTTGAAGTTCGACATACTCTTTCCCACTGCCGACGAGCGAACAAGGGATGAATTGCAACAATTCATCAGTACCCAGGATGACGTCAACCGCCAGATGCTTACGCTGATGCTGATCGGTCAGTTCTACACCCCCGAATACATCCGGGGAAGAACAGATACCCAGTCGAATACCGGTGCCCTGGTAGGTGCAACGACTTCAGAAATGCTGTCGAATCAACTTTCCAACTGGCTCTCTCAAATCAGTTCCAATTTTGATGTTGGCTTCAACTACAGGCCTGGTGATCAGGTGAATACCAACCAGATGGAGTTAGCGCTCAGTACCCAGATTTTCAACGACCGGGTAACCATCAACGGCAACATCGGCAACAACAGCAGTCTGCAGACGAACAATTCCAACTCGGTGGTAGGAGAAATAGAAGTCTTCATCAAACTGATCAAATCCGGCAAACTGCAATTAAAGGTATACAACAGGGCCAACACGGATATGACCTACGATCAGGCTCCCTACAAGCAGGGTGTCGGTTTTTCCTACCGTGAAAGCTTCAACTCCTTTTCTGATCTGTTCCGCCGCAGGCAAATCAAAAAACCTGCTGATTTAAAATCCGAAGAAGAAACCAAGGGAAAGTAAGGTAGACCAATCACTGGGTTTCACTTCAATTTAAGAATCATCAAGTACGAACTGATGGCCTACCTAAGAGAACTCAACATCAAACCGGGGAATGGATTCTGAAATACCTCAAGAGAATAAGCATCCGTTCAATCCTTGTCCATCCTTTACCAAATATTACTTGGCCGAGCAAAGGATTGAAAAATTAATTTGAACCATTTACTGAATAAATTTCTAATTTTGTCCGTGGCCCGTCGGTTCTGAATACATCATTTGATTTTAGGAGACGGAAAGCCAAACATAGCAGGTGGAAATTATGACTTTAACTGTAAGCCAGAGAAACGGCATCATTTTTACTGTTTTGATCCATGCAGGCATTCTGCTTCTTTTGCTGATGCTTACCCTGTCGGCTGATAAAATTTTTCAGACGGAAGAGGGTCTACTTGTGGATTTTGGCTACTCCGACAACGGAAAGGGTGAAGAAGAGCCTTCCGCTGTCTACTCGAAAAATGACAACCTGTACAAACCTCCTGTTCAGGCATCCCAGAAGGCTGCCAATACACCGGCCATCCAGCTCAAACAAGCAGAGATCAAGCCGGAAAACCTGCTGACACAGGAACACGAGCCATCCATCGCACTGCATACCACACCGAAGGTTCAAAAAAAGGTAGTTGAAAAAAAGAAGCCTGATCCTTCCATCGAAATTGCGAAGCAGCAAAAGCGCGAACAATTGGCACAACAACAGGCCGAAGAGCAAAAAATACAGAAAAAATTGAAGGAAGACCAAATGATTGGTAACATCAATTCGAGGGCGAAGAATGCCTTTGGCGGAGGGTTAACCGACAATGGATCGACTTCCAAAGGTGAAGGAATAACCTATGGGCCAGGTAACCAGGGTGACCCGAACGGTCAGCCCGGTGTCAAAAAGTATGGTCCGGGAGGCGGAACAGGAAACAATATATCCTACAACCTATCCGGTCGTCAGGCGCGCTCACTGCCAAAGCCGGCCTATCCTGGCAACGAAGGAGGGATTGTGGTGGTAGAAGTCACTGTCGACAAATTGGGCAAGGTTTCGGCTGTTCGGGGAGGTATTTTTGGTTCCACATCCAGCAACCCCGACCTTTTGGAAGCTGCCAACAAGGCCGCCCGCGAGGCGCGGTTCAATGTCGATGACAATGCACCTGCTTTCCAGAAAGGAACCATCACCTATCATTTTGTGCTGCAGTAAATTTCTCCAAAGCAAAAGTTGTAAGAAAAAAGGAGAAAAAAAGGACGATCCTATCAAGACTGTTTCAAAACAATCAAATATTCCAGTTTTGTTTGCGCCCCACCCAAATTTCACATTCACCTATCCCTCAAGGTAATGTAAATTTAACAGTTTGTTTTTATCCCCTGATTCATAGCGCGGAATTAATGACTATCTTTGCACCCAAATTAGTAAGATGCGAAAAATTAGAAATATAGCCATTATTGCCCACGTCGACCACGGTAAAACTACGCTGGTAGACAAGATGATACTTCATTCCAATATCTTCCGTTCCAATCAGAATCCGGGTGAATTAATACTCGACAGCAACGATCTTGAGCGAGAAAGAGGGATTACGATCCTTGCGAAGAACGTTTCAGTAGTCTACAAGGGAGTCAAGATAAATATCATTGATACCCCCGGTCACTCCGACTTTGGCGGTGAGGTTGAAAGGGTACTGAACATGGCAGACGGGGTGCTGCTGTTGGTAGATGCTTTTGAAGGCACCATGCCTCAAACCAGATTTGTACTTCAAAAAGCGATCGAACTCGGACTGAAACCAATCGTGGTTGTCAACAAGGTAGATAAGCCTAACTGCAGGCCGGATGTGGTTCACGAACAGGTTTTCGAACTGATGTACAGCCTCGATGCTTCAGAAGATCAACTTGATTTCCCAACCATATACGGTTCAGCCAAGCAAAACTGGATGAGTACCGACTGGAAATCACCCACCACAGATATTGAACCACTTTTCGATGCCATCCTGGAACATATCCCTGCACCTCCTGAAAATGAAGGTACTCCGCAGATGCTGATCACTTCCCTGGATTATTCCAAATACATCGGCAGGATTGCCATCGGCAGAATTCACCGCGGTGAAGTGAAGGAAGGAATGAATGTTTCACTGGTTAAGCGTGATGGAACCATCACCAGGTCAAAAATAAAGGAATTGCACGTTTTCACAGGGTTAGGCCGTGAAAAAGTAGCCACAGCACTCAACGGGGATATTTGCGCACTGGTCGGAATCGATGATTTTGAAATCGGAGATACCATCTGCGATTATGAAAACCCGGAAGCATTAGATCCAATCGATGTTGATGAGCCAACCATGAGCATGTTGTTTACCATCAACAACTCTCCATTCTATGGAAAAGAGGGTAAATTCGTCACAAGTCGCCACATCCACGAACGTTTGGAACGCGAACTTGAAAAAAATCTGGCCTTGCGCGTCGAGCCAACCGATTCGGCTGATTCATGGAATGTCAACGGCAGGGGTGTGCTTCACCTTTCTGTCCTGATCGAAACCATGCGCCGTGAAGGGTATGAAATGCAGGTAGGACAACCCCAGGTTTTGTACAAAGAAATCCACGGTGAGCGTCATGAGCCGATCGAATTGCTTGACATTGACCTTCCGGCAGAGATGGCAGGAACCGCCATTGACTTTGTAACACGCCGCAAGGGTGAAATGATTAATATGGAGCACAAAGGCGACCGTACCCATCTTGAATTTCATGTTCCGTCGAGGGGAATCATCGGCCTTAGGACCAATCTTCTGACCGCTACACAGGGAGAAGCTGTGATGTCACATCGTTTTCTGCACTACGATAAATTCAAAGGCCCGATCGAAACCCGTACCAACGGATCACTGATTGCCATGGAAACCGGAACCGCTTTTGCCTATTCCTTGGGTAAACTGCAGGACCGCGGAAGGTATTTCATTGAACCGCAGGATGAGATTTATGAAGGACAGGTTTGTGGCGAAAACAACCGCGAAGGCGATCTGGTACTCAATCTGACGAAACCAAAAAAGCTCACCAACATGCGTGCTTCGGGATCAGACGACAAGATCAGACTGACACCGGCCACCAAATTCAGTCTCGAGGAGGCGCTCGAATACATCCAAAAGGACGAATACGTGGAAGTCACACCCAAATCGATCCGCCTGAGAAAGATCAAGCTAAGCGAAATCGAACGCAAAAGATCTTCAAAGACCCTATAAATTAACTCCCTACCGGGAAAGCTGATTGCAACAAACCCGATTCCTTCCTAAGGAGTCGGGTTTGTTGTTGAAAACCCACCCTTTCGCCTCAATAAATCCCCGAAACTTCGTGTGAGAAGACCATATTTGGGAATTACTTGACGTTTTTGCCGCATTTTATTCAAAAAAATATCCATTTCAGACAATCAAAAAGCTGATTAAAATCACCTATTCATTCATTTTTGTTATCGAAAATTATTTTTTTCATTTTTTATTTATTTGTATATCTGATAGATAAAAAATATTTTATTTATTATGGTACTATGTCTTGCATAGTACCATATATTATATATATATTTGTATTGCCTACTTGTGTGTAATGGAAAGTACCTTACAGATACTAATAGAGCAATAAGTAGCCCATTTCAATAAGTAACAGAATAAATGAAGCTAAAATGAACATAGACAATTCAAAAGCGCAGATGCGGAAAGGAATTCTGGAGTATTGCATACTTCTTATTCTATCCAAAAAGCCGTTGTATGCTTCAGACATCATCGGCGAGCTGAAAGCAGCTCAAATGATCGTGGTAGAGGGTACGCTCTACCCGCTTCTCACCCGGCTGAAAAATGACGGGTACCTTTCCTACCGTTGGGAAGAATCCTTGCAGGGTCCCCCGCGCAAATATTATGAACTGACACCGGGTGGTGAGCAATTCCTCTCTGAACTTGAAATTTCCTGGTCAGAACTGGTAGATGCAATTGAAAGTTTAAGGAAAAAGGGAAAAGGCAAAAATAAGGCTAACAGCCAATAGCTAGCAGCTTAACACAGACATAAAATAATTAAGGAAAATTTAAACCCAACGATAAACAACAAGAAAATGAAAAAGACATTAACCATTAACCTGAGCGGATCGGTATTCCACATTGACGATGACGCTTATGAAAAACTTCATGCTTACCTGATAAAAATTACCGGTCATTTCGGCAACGACGCCGACGCCAAAGAAATCGTTGAAGATATAGAGGCCAGAATAGCTGAGATCTTCGCCGAAAAAGTAAAAAACGGGGATGAAGTCATCAACATTACCCATGTCGAAGAAATTATTGTTATCATGGGAACACCTGAAGCCATCTCCAATGAGGAGGAGGAAAAAGAAAAGGTGACAGAGAAAAAAACATACAGAATCAGGGGCAAAAGACTGTATCGCGATCCGGATAACCGGGTGCTGGGAGGAGTCTGCAGCGGATTGGGAGCCTATTTCTCCGTTGATCCAGTTCTCATCAGGATACTCTTTGTATTGGTATTCTTCTTTCCCATCGGAAGCAGTGTCTTAATCTACCTGATTTTATGGATTGTCGTTCCAAAGGCGGCAAGTACTGCCCAACGACTCGAAATGAAAGGGGAAGTGGTCAATATCGACAATATCTCCAAGTCCATTAAGGAAGAGATGCAGGATGTCAAGGAAAACTTTCGCAATTACCGTTCCAACCCGGCCTATGCCCAAAGCAGAAATGGAATGAATGAAGTTGGCAACGTTCTGGTTTCAGTATTAAAAGTGATAGGAACCATTCTGTTGGTCATTATTGGAATACCCTTTGTGATTATTGGAGCTGTCGCATTGATTGTGCTTTTTTCACTGCTTTTTGCCTCGCACGAGGTGCTGAGTATGACTCCGTTTGAAGGCGGGTTCGATCATTTGAATCTGTTTTTCTCTCAAGGTTCCACTGCAGGCTGGATTTGGGCCGGAATTATACTGGTAGTGAGCATTCCCCTGTTAATGCTTATTTATGCCGGGATCAAAATGATATTCAGATTTAAATCGCACAATCATATTTTCGGCTCCGTTCTTGCCGGATTATTCGTGATTGGGATCTTCATCCTAATCTTTAACGGAAGCAGAACGCTGGGAGAATTCAGTAAATCATCGACTGTCACCAACCACGAAATGGTTGCAACTCCCTCGGATACACTGTACATTACCGCCAAACCGTCGGAAAGCGAAAAAGGACTGGAGGCCCTGATTGATCCTGACTTTAACATGGGTCATTACAAAATCGGGATGCTGAACGGAAAAGAGGTATTGATCGGAAGCCCTGAACTCAGAATCGAAAAAGGGGACGACAGCAAATTTGATCTGATCGTCAACAAGACTTCGAGGGGTTACAACCTGAGTCAGGCCCG
>JBAXUL010000113.1:0-12012 GCA_037129695.1 Prolixibacteraceae bacterium | reverse complement strand
CCCAGTCCCTTAGTCTCCCAGTTCCTCCTCAAGGCGCCAGCCTCGAAATAATCCACCCTCCTTCATCCATCACAAACAATATCCTGTCGTGAAGCCTGTTGGGACGACCCTGCCAGAATTCAATCTTTTCCGGCCGGACATGATAGCCTCCCCATCCGGATGGTCGCTCCAGTTTAGCGCCATTGGAAGATTCCTGTTGCTCCTTCCACATTTGTTCGAGCACCTGACGGTTTTCAACAATTTGACTTTGGGGCGAAATAATGGCGCTGATCTGACTTTCGTAAGGCCTTTCGCTGAAATATCGGTCGGATATTTCGGTTGAAGAGTAACTGGCAATCCCTTCAATACGAACTTCTCTTTCCAGTTCCGGCCAGAAAAACAGCAAGGCTACCTGACTGTTTTCCCTGATCTCATTTCCTTTCCGACTGTTGTAATTGGTGAAGAAATGAAATCCTTCGTTGGAAAACAATTTCAGAAGTACAATTCTGGAGGAGGGTTGATAGGTTGCTGATACGGTGCTCAACATCATGGCAGTCGGTTCGTTGACCTCGCCTTCGATGGCTTCCTCCATCCACTTTTCGAAAAGGGGGAAGGGGTCGTGCAATGACTTTTCGTTGAGAGTTTCCCGGGAGTAATTTTTACGGATATCGGATAGATTCATGGTAATAGCTCACTTTAGTCGCTTATATTTACGCTGATATTCATCCAAAAGTTACAGATTGGCCTTTGAATCAAATTTTTTGAAAGGGGTAAAATATTCTTAATTTTGAATCTTCAATCAACCATAATATCCGGCTATGTTTACACAGGAAAATAATAATGCACCGTTTGATCCAAGGAAAAACGCCCTCGTAATCCTATTGTCGCTACTACTGGTTATCGTTGTGGTGCTGCTCTTCTGGCAACGTAGTGAACATGCGGAGGTAGCCGCCCAGCTGACGCAGGAAAAAGCGGCCATTGAAACGGAACTGAATGGCATGGTGATGCGTTATGACACCCTCAAAAGAAACAACTCCAATCTGAATATTCAGTTCGAAGGCGCACAAAGTAAGGTCAAAGATATGCTTGCCGAAATTGAACAAATCAAGAGCACCAACTTCAGGCAGATCTCCAAGTATCGCGATGAGATGACCACTTTGAGAAGAATCATGCGGGATTATGTCGTTCAGATCGACAGTCTGAATCAGAAAAATCAGCGGTTGATGACCGAAAACAGCAATGTGAAACAGGAGGTAACAGATGTAAAAACCCAAAACCAGGCATTGGAGCAGGAACGGAAAAAACTGGAACAGACCGTTACGATCGCTGCAACCCTCGAGGCACTGAATCTCCGTGCAGCAGGCATCAACAAAAAGGGGAAAGAACAGACCAAAGCTTCCAAAACAGAAAGTATCAAGGTGGATTTCACACTAGGGAAAAACCTAACCGCCAAAAGAGGCACCAAAAATATTTACCTTCGAATCCAAAGGCCGGATCAACTTCTTCTGACCAAATCTGACAAGGATCTATTTAAATTCGAAGGATTGAAAATACCATTTTCGGCCATGCGTGAAGTGGAATATGAGGGCATAGACCTGCCGGTAAGTATCTATTGGGACAACAGCGGTCAGCCGGCCTTCATCTCCGGACAGTATACCATCGACCTGTTTGCAGATGGAAACAACATCGGTACGACCAGCCTTGAGGTCAGATAAACTTTCATCTGCGTATGTATCAACTCAGCGAACTTAGATCTTATCTGGAGAATGCCTGTGTTGGCCATTTGTTGGATGTGGCTACAGGAGAGGGTGAATTTTTGCGATTCGTACTCGATTCCGTTGCCTCCTTTGATTCCGCAACTGGACTGGAACCCAATAAAGAGAGCCTGTTTGCCGCGAAAAATATACTTTTCCCATATAAAGTGGATCTGGTATTGGGGAATGTGCGGAAACTTCCTTTCGAGGAGAACTATTTCGATTTTGTCTCAGTATCCAATGCCCTGCACCATTTTGAACAACCTGTCAAAGCATTGCAGGCCATGATGAGGGTGCTGGTCAACGGAGGAAGAATCCTCATCAATGAAACCATTTGCGACGGATTGAATCCGGCGCAGGAGTCGCACAATGAATACCATGCACTGAAAGCGGATATTGATACGGCGAAAGGAATTTACCACCGGCACTTTTACACGCGGCAGGACCTTTACGAACTTGTACTGGAATCCCGCATCGACATCGAGAAATCGATTCTTACCATGGATGAGCCTGCCATGCTTAATTCCCGGGAAAAAATCTGGCAATTTTCACACACGATCGACGAAATGATTGCTTCAGCCGGTGAATTGCCGCTCATCAACAGTTTTGAAGCCCGCGGTTGGGCGTTGAAGGAAAAAATCCGAACCAATGGTTTCCAGTTGCCCCCCCAACTCACCCTGATTGCCTACAAAGCCTAAAAATTCCCAATTCCCAATTAATCGTTCGGGCCAAAACCGGGTATTTATTTCCCCGGATTTTGTACTTTTCACTTTTCATGCTCCAATATTTCATAATAGTTCTAAATAGTCGTAATCGCCCGCCTTCTGAAAGATATATTTTCTAATTTTGGGAGTTGTACCCGAGATTTAAATAGGATTTAGCTAACATACCTGGCACTTATGGCGAGAACAAATGGGAGAGGGAAATATATCTGGTTGATATTACCTGTTGGAATGATGATTGGCATTTTTTTGATGTGGGGAGGAGAGAAGGCACTTACCTACACAAGCACAGATATTTATTGTGCCTCCTGCCACATCCATCCCCATGCAGAGGATTCCTGGAAAAAATCGTCTCATTTTTACAATAAAAGTGGGGTAAAGGTACATTGCGTAGATTGCCACCTTCCCCCGAAAGGGAGCTTCAAGTACCTGGCAGTGAAAACCAAGACCGGACTCAACGATCTGTACGGATACTATTTCAAAGACAGTGCATCCTTTAAGTGGCAGTCAAAAAGAGAGTTGGAGCATGCCGTGAAAATCGTTTACAATGAGTCGTGTATCAAATGCCACCAGACTCTTTTCTCCAAAGGACTCTCCACCGAAGGGGGTACCGCACACCTCTACTACGAGAACAATGCAGAAAAACTCAATCTGCAGTGCATCAATTGCCACCTTTATGTCGGTCATTACAACCCCAACTACAAACACCAGAAAATGCAGGGACTACCTGTGGCAGCTACTTCAAAAGTACTCTTCACTGAGCCGGCAACCGTCACCTCATTTACCAGTTTTACTGAGCATATCCCCAACACAGCCATTGCCTTTAATATGGTGCCCGTCAAGGGAGGCGCCTTTAAAATGGGAAGCGATGAACAGGAGGCTTTGAGAAACAAGGACGAAAGTCCTGTCCGCGCGGTAACTGTCACTCCATTCTTTATGGGAGAAGTGGAAGTTACCTGGGATGAATACTGGGCTTTTTATGCTTCAACCATGTCTGAAGGCCGACTCGATCCTGTCAAAGTGATGGAGAAAAACTCAGGCAATCCGGATGCCATCAGCGGCCCGACACCTCCATTCGGTATTCCGGACCAGGGATGGGGAAGCGGTGCAAGACCTGCCATTACCATGACCCATTACGGAGCGCAAACATACTGTCAGTGGCTTTCCAAGGTCACCGGAAAAAAATACCGTCTGCCCACTGAGGCTGAATGGGAATATGCCTGCCGCGCCGGAACCGAAACTCCCTATTTCTTCAAGGGAGATCCCAAAAGATTTGTCGACAAGGGTTTGCGTAACCGGATTCTCGGTGTTGACACCACCCTGATCAACAGCTATACCGTTTATTCCCTGAATTCTTCAGGAATGACACAGGAACCTGCCTTCGTTAAAGCCAATCCTTTCGGATTAAAAAACATGGCAGGAAATGTAGCTGAATACTGCTCCGACTGGTACAGTCCCGAGGCGTACAAAGCAACCGGAACCACGGTTGCCGATCCCAAGGGGCCCGATTCGGGTGAGGAACATGTGGTCAGGGGAGGCAACTACAATTCAGAAGCCGGCTCATTGCGCTCTGCCGCAAGGGATTTCACCCAGACCGCCAACTGGCTCAAGACTGATCCTCAACAACCAAAGAGTATCTGGTGGTTCTCTGATATCAAAGGGATCGGTTTCAGGGTGGTTTGTGAAGCTGACGGGCTGAAGTAAAAGGGTGGGGGTGACGAGTCACTGCTTCCTCATCAGGGGTTTTGCCGCATAGCATCGGAATATTGGTAGCCCGCGGTTTTAACCGTGGATCAGTGAATGCCGGGAGAACCGCCGTTTGCACACGGATGCATAAAAATCCGGGAAGGATGTGATCGGACGGAAGGTAAAAATGCTGCAGAAAGAGATCCGATAATTATCAGATTGTTCGCTTGAAACCGGATGAGGTTAGTCCTTTCAAAACGACGATTACATGTTGTGCAGGGATAAACGCAAAAAAATGAGATACAAATTATATATTTGATCAGGATTATCATTTCAACACAATAACAAACTAACATCATGAGTAAAAATTCGGTTAACAGAAGAGATTTTTTCAGGAGCGCCGCAGTAGTAGGCGCCGCCGGAACACTGGGTGCAGGCACCATTCTATCCTCCTGCGGAAGTGGCGATAAAAAGCCGGTCTTCGTACCTTTGGCAAGTCTGGCCAATGCGTATGTTCCGGAACTGAACGATTTTGCCAATGACGGAAAACCCCTTCGGGCCGGTTTGATCGGATGCGGCGGGAGAGCAACGGGTGCAGCTGTCAATTTCCTGAGTGCCGGACCTAACTTGCAGATTGTTGCCTTGGGTGATCTTTTCATGGATCGCATCGACGGATGCCGCAAGACCCTGAAGGATAAATTTCAGGTAGAAGTGCCTGACGACAAATGCTTCACCGGATTCGACAATTACAAGAAAGTACTTGCTTCTGATATTGATCTGGTCATCATTGCCACACCTCCTGCCTTCCGACCCATGCATTTTGAAGCTGCTGTTGAGGCAGGGAAACATGTCTTCATGGAAAAACCGGTCTGCGTAGACGGTCCAGGGGCCCGCTCTGTCATGGCAACTGCCAAGAAGGCTGAATCACAGGGACTTGTCGTTGTGACAGGAACACAACGTCACCATCAGAGGAAATATGTTGAATCCTTCAAACAGATTCAGGCAGGAATGATTGGTGAAATCGTTTCGGGCAACGTATATTGGAACCAATCCATGTTGTGGTACAGAAACCGTGAAAACGGCTGGAGCGACATGGAACTGATGGTACGCGACTGGGTGAACTGGAAATGGCTTTCAGGAGACCATATCGTTGAACAACATGTACATAACCTCGATGTATTCAACTGGTTCACCGGGAAAAAACCTATCAGAGCTGTTGGTTTCGGAGCCCGTCAAAGAAGGCTTACAGGCGACCAGTTCGATATGTTCAGTGTCGATTTTGAATATGAAGGCGGTATTCGTCTTCACAGCATGTGCCGCCAGATTGACGGTTGCAAAAACAATGTTTCCGAATTCATCCAGGGTACAAAAGGTTCATGGACAAGTGCAGGTGCAGGCAACAACCAGGAGATCAAAGATCTGGCGGGTAATGTTATCTGGAAGACAGACGTGGAGAAAGAGAAGGCTGAACACAAACAGACTGACCCATACACCCTCGAGCATGTCAATTTCATCAACCACATCCGCGCCAACAAACCACTGAATCAGGCCGTTGAAACAACTGTTTCCTGCCTGACCGCCATCATGGGCCGCGAATCTGCCTACACAGGTGATGAAGTAACCTATGACCAGATCTACAACTCGGCTGTGAGCATGATGCCTGCTAAACTGGAATTGGGTGCCTACGACCTGAAAGCGTATACTGTGCCCGTACCCGGAAAACCGAAAGAAGAAAAGGCCAAAGGCTAAAAGCCAAAAGCTAAATGCTAAAGGAAGGACGCAACCATCAAAATTGGTGCGTCCTTCCTTCTTTTTACACGAATCAAATTATATTTTCCCTATCTCCCCACCCATCTCCAAAGTCCCGCACTTTTGCCTTTTGCCTTTTGCCTTCTTTAGTTGATCTCAAAGTGCACCGGATCGTGGTAACTTCGGTAACCTCCGCCCCAAAGCAATCCGTATTTTTCAGAGATCCTGACGACACCTGTGTTACGCCAGTCTCTGCTTGAGTTGTATTTTTTCAGCCACACTCTCCAGAGCCAGTTTCTTTGGTAAAGGTTAATATCTATGGCGCGTCCCAGCACATGACGACTTTTGTCGATGGAGGCATTTTTGGAGTTCTCGCGAAGAAGTTCCCTCTGTTTCTCGCGTGATCTCAATCCGCTAATTATCACAACACTCCAGCCTGTCTCTGCCTCAATGTCATCGATAAACCGACTGAATGCACGATAGCTGCCTGGACTAACCTCTTCAATTTCACTCAGTCGTCTCCAGTTGGTCATTTTCACGTTGATCCGGATGATGATGCCGATAAACAACCAGATAAAAAGCAGGGAGGCAATAACGGTAAATGTGATTTTTACCTTTTTGAAAGGGATTCTCAGCTTTTTCATCTATGAAATGGTTGTATAGTAAGCTTTTAGTATGAATATTGTCAACCTGACAAAATTAAATCTGTTCATGGCGGACAATTGTCAAAAATATAAAACCATTTCTACTCCAAAAGGAATCGGATGTTCGGAGGAACAATATTTATCAACAAAAAATAGTTTGGACCCTTCAAATGCTTCGCGTGATTGACCTGAATGCCTCATCTTCCTGATTTTTTACCGGGTCCAATACACCAAGTACTTTCAGTATTCTAAGTATTCTAAGTACTTTTTTCTTAACTTTATTCCCCAAAGTTGAATCAAATCAAATCAACAGGTGACATCCACGAAGTTATCCTGCAATTTCGGGGGAAAAGGGTTGGCTTCACTTGTAGACGTACGTGATAAAATGTTGTAATTCAATAAATTAACTAAATTATTTTCGAATGAATCGTAAATTACGAATGGGAATGGTTGGTGGCGGTAGTGATGCATTTATCGGTGCAATTCACCGGCTGGCCGCTTTGATGGACAACCAGATTGAGCTGGTTTGCGGGTGCTTCAGCATAGATCCCGCCATATCGCACAGTTCAGGATTATCCTATTATTTGCCGGAGAGCAGGATTTACAGCACCTACCGGGAAATGTTTGAAAAAGAGGTTTTACTTCCTGAAGGCGAAAGGATGGACTTTGTCACCATCGTCACACCCAATTTTGCACATTTCGACCCGGCCATGATGGCTCTGGAACGGGGATTTCATGTTGTGGTGGATAAACCGATCACATTTACCCTTGAGGAAGCGCTGAAGCTAAAGGCCAAAATTGCTGAGACGGGCTTGATCCTTGCCCTGACTCACACTTACTCCGGATATCCTGCCATCAAGGAGGCAAAAGCCAGAATCAGAAGGAGAGACCTTGGAGAAATCAGAAAAATATATGTGGAGTATCCGCAGGGTTGGCTCTCAACCAAACAGGAGGATGCAGGCAATGCACAGGCATCCTGGAGAACCGATCCGAAACGCTCCGGGAAAGCAGGATGCATGGGTGATATCGGAACCCACGCTCATCATCTGGCAGAATACGTAACCGGATTGAAAACCGTGGAATTGTGCGCCGAATTAAATGTCTTCGTGGCGGGAAGGATGCTCGACGATGACGGAGCAGCCCTGCTCAGGTTTGACAATGGTGCCAAAGGAGTTCTCATGGCTACCCAGATCGCTGCCGGTGAAGAAAATTCACTCAGACTGCGTGTGTATGGTGAGAATGGCGGACTCGAATGGCATCAGCACGAACCCAATACACTCCTGGTCAAATGGAGCGACAGACCAACTGAAATCGTACGTGTTGGGAACGGATATATGAGCGCCATCACCAAACACAACACCCGTACACCCGGTGGTCATCCCGAAGGCTATCTCGAGGCTTTTGCCAATATCTACCGGAATTTCTCCCTGACATTAAGGGCGAAGATGAATGGCCAGATACCCAAACCTGAATGGCTCGATTTCCCCAACGTAGAGGACGGCATCCGTGGTATGATGTTTATTGATGCAGTTGTCAAAGCGGGGTATGACGATGCCACCAAATGGGTGAAATTCTAAATAGGGTACTACAAATAAATAGCGTACTTCAGGTGAAGCACCCCATCGGAACAGGATGGTCTGGTTTTTCGCCAGGTAATTTGATAATCAATTAATCAATAAAAAGGATATAACATGAAACGTCCAGTTACTCTTTTTACCGGCCAATGGGCCGACCTGACACTCGAGGAAGTTTGTAAAAAGGCCGTTGCCTTTGGATACGATGGTCTTGAACTGGCTTGCTGGGGTGACCATATCGAAGTGGAAAAGGCAGATCAGGCCTATTGTGAGGCCAGGCTGGCATTGCTAAAAAAGTACAACCTGAAACTTTTCTCTATCTCTACCCACCTGGTAGGACAGGCTGTTTGCGACAATCCAGATAGCCGGCACAGAGGGATGCTTTCCGATGCAATCTGGGGTGATGGTCAGCCGGAAGGAATCCGTCAGCGTGCGGCAGCTGAGATCATCAAAACCGGTGAGGTAGCCAAACGTCTTGGGTTGAAGGTCGTGAACGGTTTTACGGGAAGTTCCATCTGGCCTCTGCTTTACTCCTTTCCTTCTGTTTCTCAAGAGATGATTCAGGCAGGCTATGATGATTTTGCCCAACGCTGGATTCCGATTCTGGATGCTTACCAAAAAATGGGAATGAAGTATGCACTGGAAGTCCATCCGACAGAAATCGCATTTGATATTGAGACCGCCCGCAGAGCTTTGAAGGCGGTGAACAATCATCCGGCCTTTGGTTTTAATTTTGATCCAAGTCATTTTGGCTACCAGGGAGTCGATTATACCAAGTTCATCTATGTCTTTTCAGATCGTATTTTCCACGTTCACATGAAGGATGTTAGCTGGAACGAATATCCGGGAACCTCGGGTGTTTTCGGCGGCCATCTTGATTTTGGCGATAGCAGGCGTTTCTGGAATTTCAGGAGCGTGGGCCGTGGACGGATTAATTTCGAAAATATCATTCGTGCCCTGAACGACATCCAATACAACGGTCCACTTTCTGTCGAATGGGAAGACAGTGGCATGGACCGCGAAATGGGTGCCGCCGAATCGTGCGCCTTCGTGAAAAAGATAGATTTTTCCCCCAGCACGTTGGCATTTGATGCTGCCTTCAGCAAGGAATAATAACAATATTCATATTATTCATGATTGTCAACGGCATCCCTTGTCACACCATTTGGCTCCACCCCGAAAACCGGAAGATCGTCCAGGTCATCGATCAGCGCAAACTCCCCTTCGAATTCGCGGTGGTCGATCTGCTTACTGCTCACGATGCCTTTGAAGCCATCCGCAACATGACCGTCCGGGGAGCGCCCTTGATCGGGGTTGCCGGAGCCTACGGGATCTGTCTCGGACTCCTCTCTGCAACCGAGGACAACTGGCAATCGGTGTTGGCAGAATCCGCCGGTCTGCTCAAATCCGCACGACCCACCGCAGTCAATCTCGCTATTTTGATTGACGAGATGTGCACCTCTCTGGCAGTGAGTACTTCGAAGGCAATGGCCATCGAACTGGCCTACCGGGAAGCTGCCAGAATGAAAGAGCGTGAGATCTCCTGGTCGGAAGCCATCGGCAATTATGGTTGTGACCTGATTGAGGCCATTTCCAAAGAGAAAAACGGTCAGCCTGTCAATATTCTTACCCATTGTAATGCCGGATGGCTCGCCTGTATCGATTGGGGAACTGCTACTTCACCGATCTACAAGGCATTCCAGAAAAATATTCCGGTCCATGTTTGGGTGGATGAAACCCGGCCTAGAAACCAGGGAGCCAGGCTGACGGCCTGGGAATTGTCGCAGGAAGGGGTTCCTCATACGGTTATCCCGGACAATGCGGGCGGTCACCTGATGCAACATGGCATGGTTGACCTCTGTATCGTCGGGAGCGACCGGACTACCGTCACCGGAGACGTGGCCAATAAAATAGGTACCTACCTCAAGGCCCTGGCTGCCGCCGACAATCACCTGCCATTTTATGTGGCACTGCCTTCCTCCTCGATTGATTTTTCCATGCGCGACGGAATCCTCGAAATTCCCATCGAACAACGGGAAGGCGAGGAAGTCAGCATGATGGAGGGACTGCTTGAAGATGGCCAGATCGGAAAGATGCGCATTGTCAACAGAATGTCACCTGTTGCCAATTACGGATTCGACGTTACACCTGCCAGACTCGTAACCGGACTCATCACTGAAAAGGGAATCTGTGAGGCGAACGAGGAAGCAATCCTTGCATTATTCCCGGAAACGGGGAAAAGAAAAATTGAAGGGACGACCTGAAAAAGGAAAATAGGAATGGGTCGAGGTTGGTCCGAATGAATAGGGATTGCACACCGTAAATCTAATCTAGGAAACATCAACTGCATCCTAAGTAATAAACAAATAGTAATGTTGTATTCGTTTCCTTGCGGGTTGCAGGCGACACAATTGGCAGAGTTATCGAAACAGGAGAATCAGAATAAACGACATTTAAATGTTCTAATCACTTTAAAAGCTTATATTCCTAGTTCTTTCAAATTAATAAAATGATCATGCATGAACCTGGAGAAGGTTATATCAAATTTGACTGCCATCTCACCAAAGAAAAGATAGATATTCAATCGGAACTCTTTGAACCATTGAATCATTGGCGTTCGGCAGTCTGGGACAAGGGAATGATCGGAGTTTACCCCGATGGAATTGGATACGGAAATATCTCAATCCGGGTACCTGGCACCGACAGCTTTTACATCTCCGGGACAGCCACTGGTTCTATTCCGGTATTGGATCCTGCCTATTATTCCCTGGTAGAACGATGCAATCCCACACTTAATGCCATTTGGTGCAGGGGAATGATAAGGGCATCAGCCGAATCGATGAGCCATGCGGCCATTTATGCGGCGAATTCCGACGTTGGAGCAGTTGTCCATATTCATAACCGGCAACTCTGGGAGAAATATCTCGATGAACTTCCGACAACAGACCCGAATGTAGCCTATGGCACACCTGATATGGCCTTTGAAATTGACAGGATTATGACACTTCCGGCTACATTGCTCAAGAAAATATTCGTCATGGGAGGCCATGAGGAAGGATTGGTCTCATTTGGAAAAACTGTGGAGGAAGCCGCTTTAATTATTCTTGCGCTGGAGTAAAATCCAAGGCAAAAGAATTGCGAACTGAGTTAAATGAAGATTTGACAACACGGCACAAAGCAGGTTGATGCAGGAAGGGTCTTAATCCTCCAATGTAAACGCGTAATAAACAAACATGATTAAAATAGCCATTATCGGAGGCTCAGGACTTGAAAATCCTGATATTCTGCAGAATTCGGAACGAAAAACCGTAGAAACGCCCTACGGCGATCCATCCTCAGACTTTATCTGTGGTACGATCGGTCAGACGGAAGTGGTCCTGCTGTCGCGGCACGGTCGCAACCATACCATTACTCCGTCGAATGTCAACAACCGGGCGAACCTGTATGCTATCCAACAACTGGGATGCACCCATATTCTGGCTACCACGGCTTGCGGCAGTCTTCGCGCTAACATCGGACGCGGTGATCTGGTAATCCCGGATCAGTTCATCGATTTCACCCGTCACCGGCCAATTACCTTCTTCGATGCCTTTCACCCGGGCGAGATGAACCACACACCCATGGCAGATCCGTTCGATAAGCACCTTCGTGAAAAATTGAGTGCAGCGGGAAGTGAACTTGGGCTTAACATTCACCCGGCGGGATGCATCATCACCATCGAAGGACCCAGGTTTTCGACACGTGCCGAGTCGCGGATGTTCAGGATTTGGGGAGGAGACCTGATTAACATGAGTACGGCACCGGAATGCATCCTTGCCAATGAACTCGGCATTCCCTATGCTGCCGTTGCCATGGCGACTGACTACGACAGCTGGAAAGAGGATGAGAATTCTGTTTCGTGGGA
>JBAXUL010000112.1:0-12036 GCA_037129695.1 Prolixibacteraceae bacterium | reverse complement strand
AGCTTCTGAAAATGGGTCAGGTTGCCTGGAATGCTTCCGTAGCCTATTCTTACATGACCTCAGAGGTTGTCTCCATTTTGCCGGGGACTTTGACTGAACTGGGCATCGCTGATGCATCCTATGCAATTGTTGGCCAACAGTTCCCTTCCATCAAAGTTACCGATGTTATCAGGGATCCAAATGGTAATATCGTGGTCAATCCGGTTACCGGACTTCCGACCAAACAGACAGCCCTGGTCAATGCCGGGCATGGTAACCCGAACCATATTTTGGGAATCTCAACCGATTTGAACTACAAAGGATTCCGCCTTTCTGCCACGGCAGAATACAGGGGTGGTAACGTGATTGTGAACGCAGTTGGTAATGCACTTGACTTTACCGGTGTTTCCGAACACTCTGCCATGAACGGACGTCAATCATTCATCATCCCCGGATCGGTTATCGAAACATCTCCGGGCGTTTATACCCCGAACACAACTGCTCTTGTTGCCAACACGGGAAGGCCATTCTGGGTAAATTCCGACTACCATACAACGAACAGGGGTTATACGACCAGCGCTGCCTTCTGGAAATTGAGAGAGGTAGCCCTTTCCTACGACGTTCCTGTCAAGAAACTGTTCGGAGGCAATTCCATCCAGGCAGCCCAAGTCTCCATTTTGGGTAGGAACCTGCTGATGCTTCGTCCGAAGGCAAACGTCTGGACAGACCCGGAGTTCAATACAGCTGCTGCAACCACTAATGCTGTTGGTTATACTACGGAAGACCAGACCCCTCCCACGAGAATTTATGGTTTCAGCGTAAAACTTACTTTCTAACATTAAAATGAATACGACGATGAACAAGAAAATATTAACACTGTTAGTTTTGCTGGTGCTCTTTGGTAGTTCCTGTTCTGATTATCTGAATGTCAACGAAAAGAATCCGAACAATGCCTCCGCCGTGCCACCCAAACTATTGCTGCCTGCTGCCTTAAACAACATGGCCTCTATTATGAACACTCCTGGTAATTACGATTTTATTTACCTGTGGTATGGATTGTGGTCGATCAGTTCAGGTTATAGCCAACCAACCAACCTCGTTCAGTATAATATATTAAACAGTAGCTATCAGGGAAATTTTAATGGAAGCTACATCGTTGGACAGAATCTGACCGAGATAGAGAAAGCTGCCACTGATCCTAAAGATGCTTATTACCTGGCCTCTGCCATGATACTCAAAGCGCTTATTTTTCAAAATTTGGTTGATATGTATGGTGATGTGCCGTACACTGAGGCCTTCAAAACCAATGAAGGAATTCTGAAACCCAAGTTTGACAAGCAACAGACAATCTACGAAGACCTGATCCTTAAATTGGATGCAGCCATCAAACTGATCCAAAATGCTCCCGCAAGCGTCAATGCTGTGCCTGCCAGCAGCGACATCATGTTTAAGGGCAACATGACGCTTTGGGCAAAATTTGCGAATACCATCAAGCTAAGAATGCTGGTGCACCAGTCCGGTATGACCGGTCGGGATACCTACATTAAATCGGCGATTGCTGCTACTGCTTCGGCAGGGTACCTTGGTGCAGGTGAAAGTGCGTTGGTCAATCCAGGGTTTGTTGAGTCAACCGGAAAAATGAACCCTTTTTACAACAGGTATTATTCTGCTGCGGGCACTTCGAATGCCGATGGTATCTCTTACCACAATGCAGGCAGGGATGCAGTCGATTTCATGAATTCCAATGCTGATCCGCGCATCGGCCGTTTCTTCAACCCTTACAGTGGCACAAGTTTTGCAGGGAATTTCCTTGGACAAGCTGCTCCACCGCTGACTGCAGCCAACACATCTAAACTTGGATATTCCAAAGGTGTACAGGGTTACATGATTGGCACTTTTGACAAATCAGCCCCGATGCTGACGGATTTTGAGAGCTTGTTCATTCAGGCTGAGGCAACTGAAAGAGGATACATTTCCGGATCCACTGGAAAAGCACTTTACAATTCTGCTTTGACTCAGTCTTTTGTTTACATGGGACTAACCACAGCCGCAGCTGCCACTTACATTGTTTCTGACAAATCAAATGTCAACTACGATTTGGCTTCCAACAAGATCAACCTGATCCTTCAACAGAAATGGATTTCTCTGAATGGTGTCTGTCCGATTGAAATCTGGACAGATTACAGAAGGACAGGTATCCCATCATTCCTTCATTTCAGTGAAGATGCAGCCAAACTGAATCCTACTCCACCGGTTCGCTTACTGATTCCACAAAGAGAAATCGACTACAACAACGACAATGCAATTGCTGTTGGAAAGATAAATGCCTTTACATCCAAGATATTCTGGCAGAACCGCTAATGATAGATTGTTTAAAATTTTAAAAATTCAAGTATGAAAAATAAAGTTACAATGACACTCTCCTTTCTTGCCGGAATCTTTCTTTTAAGTTCCTGCCTAAAAGACAATATGAGTGATTACTGGGTTGATGATCTCGCCGGGAAAGTGTATGCCACGATTCCGCTGAATACCTTGCAGTCTATGGCGTTGAAACCGGTAGCTGGTGAGGTTCCTTTCACTTTCATGGTTAACATTGCTACCGATGCCCTTCCAACTGAAGACATCACAGTGAGCCTTATCGTAGATGCACCGGCTGTTGCTGCATACAATACCAGTGCTAAGAAAAACTATAAGAGTTATCCTACTGTTTCTATGACAACTACTTCGCTGGTCATCAAAGCAGGTACCAGGAACGGTTATGCTACCGGTAAAGTTTGGGGTGCAGAAACCTTGAATGCCTGTGACAATTACATGGCTGCCATCTCCATTTCTTCCGCTAAAACAGCTTCAGGTAAGGACATTGCCATTGGTGGTAACATGAAATCCTTCCTCTTGGCGCTTCCAATTTCCAATCCTTATGCTGCTGATTATCACACTGTAGGATATCGGATCCGTCCTGGTAATGCCACTGAGCCTGTTGATGCGACACAAACGTTCGCTACACTGGATTGCAAAACTGTTCGCAAAAACGGATTTGGTAACTACAGTGCCTTCGATATCACTATCGAGATTACAGCCAATACGGTAGTCGTAGGAGGAACCACTTGCTTCAAGGTTATCGCTATGCCCATCGATCCGACCACAGGCGGTTCAGTTGGTGGTATGTTTGATGTCTGGACAGGTGATCCTGCATTGGCTCCTGCTGATAAAACTATCAACTACTACAATCCTGCCAAGAAGCAGTTTGTTTTAAATTGCTGGTATACCAGTTCTGCAGGTAACCGTATCATGTATGAAGTTAATACGCGGTTATAATCATATTTGATTAAATACATTAATTGTTTATTACAATGAAAAATATGAATAGAAAAAATTTTATAGCTGCGATGCTGCCTGTTTTGTTCGGCCTTTTCGCATTGCAAAGTTGCTCCAAGGATGAAGGTAGCATTAAGGTTTACAATGCTTTTTCCGCACCTGCGGTTACAGCACCTGCTGATGCAGCCACTGTTAAGATTACCGGAACAACTGTGGACCTGACTTGGGCATCTACCAGCAAAGACGGTTTTACACCAACCGGCGATGTCTATTTTGGAACTGATCCAAAACCAGGACTCTTTAAAGCAGCCGTTACCGGAAACAAACTTACTGTTCCTGTTGCAATTGGTGCGACTTATTATTGGAAAGTTGTCATGGTGGATCCCAACAAGGTGACGACCACGAGTCCAATCTGGAGTTTTTCGATTTATGATCCTACCAATGCTTTTGTTGGTACTTATAATGTTGACGAACCTGCCGAAGGATGGTCTTACATCATTACTACACTTAATGGTGGAAACGGCAACCTGACTGTAGGGACGGGAAAAGCATCTGTAACTCCAGGCGCAGGCGATGGCTGGTGGGCATCATGGGTAACTACTTTTAAAATGGACTTTGTAGCGAATACCTATTCGATGGCAAAAACTAATTTTGGCGGTGGTTACGAAGGTCAGGAATCCGGTACCATCACTCCTGCAACCGGCAAGATGGTCGGGGCTTATACGGTTTGGTCAGGCGGTAAAGTAATTGAAACAGGGACACATACGTATACCAAAAAGTAATCTTCAACCATATTCGGGCTTAGTTTAAGCCTGGAAGAAATATGAAGGAGCATTCTGAAAAGGATGCTCCTTTTTTTTGGTTAAATGCGAGTGTTTTTTTGAATATTTTTCAGATTTTGTGGAAAATATTCATTCGTTTTTTCCTGCATTAATCATGATTATTCGATTGATTTCGATACATTTGAGAACCAAAAAATTTGCAGAATTTTTGAATGTAAGGAATACGAAAATCTTACTCTTTTTTTAATCGCTATACCTCTTGTGAAGAAATTTAAATACCCGCTATTTCTTAAGACTTTTCTTTTATTTGTCGCGATATTATTTTCCATCAAGTCTGGCCAGTCCCAGGAGATCCAGGAACTTAAAATTACAGGTAGTTTTTCAAAGACCCCTTTGCAGGAAGTATTTTCATCCATTGAAAGGCAATGTGGCATCAGAATTTTTTATAAATCAGCCTGGATCAGTACGATGGATTTTACCGGATCATTTGAGAATCAACCTTTGATTCAGGTTATCAACAAGATTTTACTGGGGAAAGAATTGAAAAGCATGTATTTTCAGAACAATTCTGTTATTGTTTATCCAGCCAATGCAAGTAAAAATTTGGATACAGGTAAGGAAGAGTCACGAAGTCTTGTCGTTGGTGATCCGATAAATCAGGGAAGGTACAAACGCGCCACGATTCAGGGCAGGGTTTTCGAAGGGAAGACCGGTGATCCGCTTATGGGAGCCGTTGTCTATAATCCGGAAACAAAAGTTGGCGTGGCAACTGATACAAGAGGAAGATATAGCATTGATTTACCTACCGGACAGATACACCTTCAGGTTTCTTTCATGAGTTTTGAGAACCAATATTTCAGTATCAATCTAATTCAGGATGGTAAAGTGGATTTTGATCTCTTCGAAAAATTTTTTTCTATTGCTGAATTAACTGTACTGGGTGAAAATTCAAAAGCCTCGAAAGCACAGATGAGCATGATCAAGATGAGTTCTATCATGATTAAGGAACTTCCGGTCATGATGGGTGAAGCTGATCTGATCAAGAGCATGGTGATGATGCCTGGTGTGCAAAGTGTTGGAGAAATGTCGTCAGGGTTTAACGTTCGCGGAGGGAACACTGATCAGAATCTTATATTACTTGATGGCGCACCTGTTTTTAATACCACCCACCTGTTTGGATTCTTTTCAATGATTAATCCCGATGCAATAGATGATGTGACACTTTTCAAAGGTGGAATCCCCGCATCCTATGGCGAACGCATCTCCTCTGTGATGGATGTACAATTGAAAAAGGGAACGGATAAGAATCTAAGTGTCAATGGAGGACTTGGCCTTATAAACAGCCGGTTGACAATTGAAGGGCCTTTCACAAAGAAGAAGAAAAGCACCTTTTTGATTGGTGGGCGAACAACCTATTCTGACTGGTTATTGAAGCAATCCAGGAATAAAACATTCATGTACAGTATTGCTAAATTCTGGGATGTCAACGGTACATTAAATTTCGAAATAGGCCCCAAAAATCGTCTGAAGTTAATGGGCTATAAGAGTTCAGATGCGTTTAATTTAAACTCAAATACGCTATATAGCTATGGCAATACATTGGGTTCCTTGAATTGGAAATTGAATCTCTCCGAGAAAGTTAATTCCAATTTGACCCTTTCTTATTCAAAATATGATTTAAATGTAAACAATGCCGACCTGCTTCATCCTGAGACTGATTATATTCTCAAATCAAATATTCAGTACGGCAGTTTTAAATATATACTTTCACTCTATCCCAATGAAAAGCACAGAATCAACTCGGGTGTCCAGGCTATTGGATATAAGATTAACCCGGGCGAAATTGTTCCCGGTCAGACAGTCAGTAATGTGATAGCTGACCGCATGAGACCGGAGCAAACCGCCGAAGTTGCACTATTTGCAGATGACGACTTCGATCTGACCAAGAAATTGGCCTTTAATATCGGATTAAGGTATACCCATTTTGTCAATTATGGTCCCGGACTGGTTTATGAGTACAAACCTGGAATGCCAAAGAGCCAATCAACCATCGTTGACTCAACAATCTACCAGTCGGGCGCTACAGTAAAAGGTTATGGTGGTTTAGAGCCTCGTTTTTCCATGAAATACTTATTGGCAAATGGTGGGTCAGTCAGGTTAAGCTACCAAAGAATTCACCAATTTTACAACCAGATTTCAAATACTGCGGTCATCTCTCCGGCTGATTACTGGAAATCTGCTGATATTTATATCCCGCCGTTGGTGAACGATCAGGTTGCACTTGGTTTTTTCAAGAGTCCTGTAAATTCCAAATTTGAAACCTCCATCGAAGTCTATTATAAAAGCCTTCAAAACCTGATGGAGTATAAAAATGGTGCTAAACTTGTCATGAACCACCACATTGAAACAGATGTAATGACCTCAAAAGGGTTTTCATATGGGTTGGAGGTATTTGCCAAGAAGAGTTCAGGCAGGTTGAACGGCTGGATTAGCTATACCTATTCGAGGACTTTCAGGAAAGGCGAAAGCGAGTTTCCTGAAGAAAATATCAACAGTGGTTCTTATTATCCCTCAGTGTATGATAAACCGCATGACCTTTCCGCAGTTATGAATTACAAAATCAGCAGAAGGTGGAGATTTTCAGGAAATTTTGTGCTCTCTTCAGGAAGACCCATTACTTTGCCTGAACAAAAATATATGTATTCAAATAACCAGGTAGTCATCTTCTCTGACAGGAACAAATACCGGATGCCTCCTTACCATCGTATGGATGTAAGCCTTACTCTGGACGAAAATCTTCGCAAAAGACATATGTGGAAAGGAAGCTGGACTTTCTCTATTTACAATATTTATAGCAGGGATAATACTTATTCCGTCTTCTACCGTAAAAGTCCTCAATCCGCTTACGGCACCCTGGAAAGCCGTTACGATATTTTCAGGATGTCTATCATTGGTGTGCCAATTCCTTCAGTCACCTATAATTTCAAATTCTGATGGGAAAACGAAACTACTATTTGATGTTTTTGCTGCTTTTGACGACTTCCTGTGAAAAGTTATACAATCCTGCGATTGATACTGCCAGCGGACAATTTGTTGTGGATGCAAAAATCACCAATGACCTTAGCAGAAACGATGTCCATCTGACTAAAACCAGAAGCTTTTATGACAGACTTCCAGTACTTGAAGTTACAGGGGCCACTGTTAGTCTGGTTGAGAATGGAGGTAAAATCATGAAAGCCACAGAGAGTTCTTCAGGCCATTATTCCTTTCCTACCGTACCTGAAAGTGGGAAACAATACTTTCTCAGGATAGTTGTCCTAAATAAAACCTATGAATCAAGGGCTGTAACAATGCCCCCAATCCCGACTATCGATAAGCTATACACCACTCATGTTGTTTACACCATTAACGAAAACAGCGGAGAGGGCACTCCACGTACTTATCAGAGGGAAGGAAGGGAAATTGATGTGGATATTCCTGTTACAAATGCACTATCCTATTATCGTTTTAATGTCAGATCAACTATTGAATGGACTTACAGGTCGGTTCCAGGCTCTATGTTTCCGGATTCATACGGCTGGTATTCTTACCAGAACAACGAAAAATTTCATCTCGTTGGACCAGAGAATCAAAATACGCCAGGTAAGATCATTAAACATCCTTTGCTATTGCTCGATTACAGTCCGTTACTCTACTTTCATTCATCTCTCCGCACTTTAATTTCGCAGGGATGGATTTTAATGTTTGAGCAGTTTGGCATTTCCAGGGAGTCTTACGAATTTCATCAGCAACTGAATAACCAATTTGCGGCAACGGGAAGTCTGTTTGATCCCATTCAGACGCAGGTATATGGAAACATCCTCTGTAAATCAAATCCGTTGGAGATAGTTTATGGTTTTTTTGATCTCTATTCAGTGAAAGAGATTCGCTACTTTTTGAAGTTACCTACTCCACCTTTGGAACTTACGTTGCGCCCCATCAACCGTTATCCTGTAATTCCTTTTGATGGGGAAATAAAAGCGGAAGTCCCTTCGGCATCAAATCCAAATCCGGAACCATTGAAACCGCCGGATTGGTGGGAGGAGTAAACCAAGTTTTGTAAAAACACAGTGAATTTGAACAGTGTAATTAAGTATATCGATTAATTAGAAATAGTAATAAAAAGTGGAAAGAATAATTATAGTGGTGCTGTTATTTTGGGTCAACATTGGCCTGGCTCAGAAAATAGAGCATTTCTCACTTTTTACTGACCGGGATGTCTATTCAAGTGGAGAGACAATTTTATTTCATGTTTATCTCCCCTCCGGAGAAGGTTCATCCTTGATCAATGTAAACCTGCTCAATACAAATGGAAAAATCATCAGCAGTGTAAATAAGAAAATTGCAAATGATCAGATAAATGGGTTTATTTATATTCCTGATTCTTTAAAATCCGGCACATACCTTCTTGCTGCAACGAGTAGGGTCAACCCAATTATTACCTTCAGGGAGGTCGTTATTTGTAATCAGTTTACCGGCATCACGGAATTAGGAACAATTTTGAGAGCCACGGGAACTATCCCTATCATAGAAAAGCAGGCACAGCTTCGGGTTACAGGACTGGAAAAATCTTATAAAGCCAGAAGCAATGCAGAAGTATTGTTTAATATCCCTTCTGAATTGCTATCAAGGATTAACGATGGATTGATGGTGTCAGTGGCCGAATTTATTCCGGGGGTAAGTCTAAATTCTTTCAGCCGCAAGATAAAATCAAGTGATGACAAAATTATTGAAAACCGGGGTATTGTTTATGATGGATTTTTAAAAGATTCTGATACCGGAGCTGCTTTCAGCAATGGATATGTCTATTTGTCGGTTCCGGATTCTATTCCAGTTCTACAGTATTTTATTACTGGTGAGAATGGAAGGTTTCATTTCCGGCTTGATGATTATTATGGCAAGATTCCTGTTGTTATCCAGGCTTTTGATCCGGGGAAGAAACGTCTGGTAAAAATTGTGCCTGATCGTTTGGATAGTATTACTGACTACTTGCCTTCTTTTGAGGCTGGTCCTGTTCCGGAAGAGCTTATGAAAGTTTTGGGCAGTACAATTGAGGCAACTACGCTTCGTAAAATATTTGATTATCACGAAGTACTTGTTACTGTGCCTCCTGCCAGACAGAAAAGTGATTATTCTTTTTATGGAGTACCTACCGAGATAGTTTTTCCGGCACTCTTTATGGATCTTCCTGATTTTACGGAAGTTTCGAGAGAGCTTTTGCCAGGAGTTAAATTTCGGGCTTATAACCGGATTCCGACACTTCAAATTTTGAATCCTGGTACACTTAATTATTTTATCGATCCTCCGCTTGTCTTGCTTAATGGCGTTCCGGTTCAGGATCTCAACGTCATCAAAAATTTAGGGTCTAAAGAAATTGATAGAATTGAGGTGTGCCGTAGGGAGAGATTTTTCGGGGATCTTGTTTTTCCAGGGGTTATTGCCATCTTTTCTTCAAAGCAGGTGAACAAATTGTTACTGGAATCTGATGAATTGATTAAGATCAGTCTGGAAGCAATGCAGCCTGATGCCATCTTAAATATTCCAAAAACATCTGTTCAAAATGAACCGGATCTGCGTAAAGTTTTGCTATGGAATCCATATATTAAACCGCAGGAAATGACTAAAATTGACTTTGTAACTTCTGATATAAAGGGTAGTTACAAAATAAGTATACGAGGGATGACAAAGGATGGAGAAGTGATCTGCCATGAACAAATTTTTGAAGTAAACTAATATGATTGCTAAGCTATTATATCTTGTATTGGTATTTGAATTGTTCTTATCTGCAGTCGTTTTTGCTCAACCGGCAGGATTGAACAACCAAAGCAACGATAAAATCAGGGGTACCAGATTCATTCCTTATGCAAATTTTTCAGGAAAGCCCTATTTGTATGATAAATTTCTGAAAGGGGAAATAGAGTTGACCAATGGTACAAAAATTGCAAATTTGGGATTGAGTTACAGTACCTATCGTGATGAATTAATTTATTATAATTCTGCTGTTTCAGCTCAGATAATTATTGATAAGCTTAGTTTAAATGGCTTTTCTATCTCTGAAACAAATGGGAGAGTCCGGCATTTTTGCCGTCAATTATGTTCCGAATACATGCATGGCCAATGCTATTTTGAGATTCTGAGTGAAGGTAAAATTTCCCTTCTTGTCTACAGGAAGGTAAATCTGGAGACATGTAATACGTACTATAGTAAAACAGGACTGGCCTACGAGCCGGCATATAGCTTCTTTCTTTATACTCCTAAGCAGGGTTATACTCCAGTTAACCTAAATCGTAATTCCTTGGTTTCAAAATTCAGTAAGCCTAATCAGAAGATAATCAGAAAGCTATTGCGCAAAAATGGTGTTGTGATAGAGGATGAAGAGAGTTTCATAAATGCATGGAATTTGATAAGGGAGAGGGGAATTGAGCTAATTTTTTAATGATCGAGCTTTTATTTTTCAGAGGGAACCTGATTTCTTTATTGTCTGACATTAAAAGACAAATCATGTTATTTTCATACCATGCTTTTTTTATGGTAAAAAGCAATTCAGCTACGATGTACTCAAGCCATTTTGTTTTTATTAGAACAAATAATTAAAGTGCGATCGAAATCAGCTCTGAGCCTAAGCTGTGCAAAGCCTTTTCAATTTTCTCAATTTGCCGACTGCGTGGTTTTGACCGGCCATGAAGATAATTCCATAGTTGTCTCTGATGGGTCCCCGAGAGCCGTTCCAAAGCAGCAGTGATAATCACCCCGGCGTAATTTTCAATAAAATGTTATAAATTTGCGTAAATATTAATGATTATGGATAAAGTAATTATATTGAGGGATTTAAAGGATAGTCTAAAGAAACAATATCCTGATTCCGTTAAGAATGTTATCTTGTTTGGGTCTCAGGCTAAAGGTATTGCAAACGAAAATTCAGATTTTGATATTCTAATTTTGCTTGATAAAGATTATTCTGGAAGCGACGAGAATAATATTCTTGATATTTGTTATGAGATTGATCTAAAGTACAATATAATTATTGATGCGCATTTGCTTTCTTTGAAGGAATTAAGTACCATTAGAGGTAAACAGCCAGTTTTTATGAATGCTATTAATTCAGGAATCTACGCGTGAGTTTAGATGAAAAAGATAGGGCAGAACTGATTCGGTATAGACTGGATGAAGCCAAAGACACATTGGAGGACGTTAGCTTGCTGATTACCAACGATAGATTTAGGGCGGCCATAAATAGAATTTATTACGGTATGTTTTATTCACTTCTGGCATTAGGTTTAAAATTCGACTTTGAGACTTCAAAACACCAACAATTAATTGGATGGTTTAATAAAAGTTTTATTCATGAAGGACTTATTGATACAAAATATGGCAGGATTATAAACAAAGCACTAAATCGCAGGACAAAAGGGGATTATGACTCCTACGTGCAATTTGAAAAGGAAATAGTTGTTGAGATGTTCGAAGAGATGAAGGATTTTATCCACGAAATAGAGAAATATATAAACCAAAATTAGGTTATTGAAATTGCTGTCAAAGTACAATAGTCATCAGTCCCGAACCCAAGCTGTGCAAAGCTTTTTCTATTTTCTCAACTTGCCGGTGGCGGGGTTTTGACCGGCCGTGAAGATAATTCCACAGTTGTTTCTGATGGATCCTTCATCAAAAGCTAACAGCCATTCCTCTCCTTTAATATTTCTGATTCCAATTGGGAATGGCATAGCCTTGTACTTGTAACTTCATATTTCAGATCAAAAAGATGAATTGCCTCCCAGATTATCCAATATAGCCAGAATAGCTGATGATTTGGGAATAAAATTATTTTACATATATTTGCATTCATACGCAAAAATTAACAATTTACCCGCCTTTGCCAGGCAAAGTTTGAGTGCTTTTAATTTTTATTAAAATCATGTTTATT
>JBAXUL010000111.1:0-12093 GCA_037129695.1 Prolixibacteraceae bacterium | reverse complement strand
AATTTGAGAAGATGTAGGGGGTGAATGACTAGGACGACTTGGACGACTTGGACGAGTCAGAAAGACGGAGAAACAGAGCCCGCAATCAATGTCAGATCCTATTCGTGTAAATTTGTGTTATTTGTGGTGAGGGTAATAAGAAATCTTCGGAGTAGTTGTACAAAAATCATTCGTTTTATTCCGTGGTTTGTATGATCCTTCTCATCAGCCTCATCTGGTGGGAGTACCGGCCTGTATCGAT
This sequence comes from Prolixibacteraceae bacterium, assembly GCA_037129695.1. Taxonomy (GTDB): domain Bacteria; phylum Bacteroidota; class Bacteroidia; order Bacteroidales; family Prolixibacteraceae; genus CAINVV01. Next base: position 11,852 of record JBAXUL010000111.1, on the reverse strand, counting down.
GTTGAAGATGCCAAAATGATCAATATTGTCGATCCTCACCTTCCCCGAAGAGTGGATGATTTTATTTTTCTCCCAAATAATTCCGACATGCACGATTTTTCCATCCTCATTGTCAAAAAAAGCTAGATCACCGGGAAGTGCCTCTTCCACGAATGTGATATTCTCACCAATCAATGCCTGCTGATTGGCATCCCTTGGTATCTGTAAACCTGCCATTTTGTATAGCACCTGCGTAAAACCTGAACAGTCAACCCCGAAAGGAGATCGCCCACCCCACAAATAGGGCGAATTAAAATACTTCAAGGCATTTTCTATCAGAATATTACGAATGTTTTTTTTAATTGGTGAAATTCGTTCCCCCTGTATGGTGTAGGACTCCTCTCCTATCCTGAAACAATTGCCCGAAGCTTTGTAAAAAGGCAGCGAACTTCCGGCCACAATCAGAAAATTACTGTATCCTTTTTCGGGTTGAACAATGTTGAACAGATTGGTAGTAATCGTCATTTGTTGTTCGGACATCTGTCTGAAAATTTTTTCGGTGATTTCACAAACCATTTTCTGGTCAATCCAGCCTTCATAACCATCAAAGGCAAGACTGATCTTGCACCACTTCTTGTTCTCGTCAATGATGCTATAATGCTCACCAAAAAGGATCTGCGTACACATTTCACTCGTTTCTCCCGGTTCGGTCCTGACAGGGATAATACTCAGATTGGAGATTCCGTATCTCATTAAAATTTTACTATTTTTGATTAATCCCAAAGATAGAAATTTATTGTGTTTTGACTTAGCAATACCGGGAGTTAATGCGATGAACCCAAAAAAAAGAGAATGGATCAGCCCCAAACATTGGCACAGGATTTTCCTGCTGTCGTTATTCCTGGTAACGGGTATGGCACTCTACTTCTCACTTCCCCAGGAGGCCCGTTTCCGGTATGAATACCAAAAAGGCCGCCCGTGGATGCATGCCACCCTTTATGCTCCCTATAATTTTGCCATCGTCAAATCCGATACTGAACTGGAACACGAAAAGGACTCCCTGCTGAAAGAACAGATTCCTTACTTTGTATTTGCAGATTCCATCTCCAAACGTGAATTGTTGCTGCTTAACCAGAACCTGGATCTTTCAGTTCAAGGCAAAGCAATGAATTCAATGCAGGTTCTTTCCGTCAAACTCAAGATGGCCGGGGTTTACAACGAGGTGTACAATATCGGTGTCATAGATCAGAATTACATCAACAATCCTGATTTATTGAAAAAGGGTATCCTGAAAATTGTAAAAAACAACATCGGAAAAGAAATTGAGATCACCGCTATCTATTCCCTTAAAAGTGCCTATAGCGAGATTCACAAGAAGATCAGCGAATTATTAACACAACATCCTGAATGGAGACCCTGCCTCGACAATTTTCAGCCTGAAAATTATCTCGCCAGTAATCTAATTTATGATCAGGAAAAGAACAGGCAGCTAAAGAACAAGATTCTGGAAAACCTATCCGCTAACCACGGCATCGTTCAGGAAGGCGAAAGAATTGTTTCACAGGGAGATATCGTTTCCTCGAACACATTTTCGATTCTGGAGTCTCTCAGAATCACCTTTGAAAAAAGCAGGGGAGAAAATTCAACCTACTTTCTGATCGTGCTGGGAAGAGTATTGCTCATCATTGTCCTGCTGCTGACGCTCTACCTGTTTTTACTCAACATCCGCAGAAAACTGATGCGGTCGAGACGAGACATTACTTTCATCCTGGTGACCCTCACGCTGATGATCGCGTTTTGCTCAGTGATAACCAGATCGGGATCCATCAACATTTACATTGTTCCTTTTACGGCACTTGCCCTAATCATCCGGACTTTTCTCGACACAAGGGTAGCCATCTTCGTGAATATGATCGCTGCTCTCATCGTTGGATTCATGGTACCAAACGGTTATGAGTTTGTTTTGTTGCAGATTCCCGTAGGAAGTATCGCCGTCATCAGTCTGAACAAAATGCAGAAAAGGGAACAACTAATTTTGACCGCGTTTTACATTTTTATTTCCTACTCTGCCATTTATGTCGGAATATCCCTGATTCAGGAAGCCAACCTGAAAGCAATTGAATGGCTGAATATCAAATGGTTCGCTTTCAATGCCATTCTAACGCTGATTACCTACCTGATGATTTACATCCTTGAAAAATCGTTTGGCTTTGTATCAGATATTACATTGATTGAACTGACTTTCACCAACCAGAAATTGTTAAAAACACTCTCACTGGAGGCTCCTGGAACTTTTCACCACTCATTGCAGGTAGCCAATCTTTCAGAAATGGCCATTTCCAAAATAGGCGGGAATACCCTCCTGGTAAGGGCAGGCGCCATGTATCATGACATTGGAAAAACAACAAATTCTCATTACTTCATTGAAAATCAAATTGTAGGAATCAATCCGCATGATAATCTCACCAATGAGGAGAGTGCAGAAATTATCATTGGTCATGTCGAAAAAGGGGTTGAACTGGCGAGAAAGCACAAAATACCTGAACAGATCATAGATTTTATCTCCACCCACCACGGAACGACTAAAACCGGCTATTTTTACCAAAAATCGGTCAACAGCAATGGAATTCAAGGAGTTAAGGATGAAAAATTCACCTACAAAGGTCCGCTTCCTACCACCCGTGAAACTGCAGTAGTGATGTTGGCAGACAGTATCGAGGCAGCCTCCAGAAGCCTGGTTGTAAAAAATCCGGAGAATATTCGCAATTTAGTAGAGAATATTTTCAGGCAAAAAGTTGAATTGGGACAACTCGAATATGCCCCACTTACTTTCAAGGATATTAGGGTTTTAAAAAGTCTATTTCAGGAAAAATTAATCAATATATACCATGTCAGGATGAATTATCCTGATAATGAAAATAAAACTTAAACAAATAACAATGAAGCTAAAAGGTATTTTCGCAGTTACAGGATTACTTATTTCTTTCAGTCTGATCTCCTATGCTCAGGAGAAGAAAGATTCCAGCTACAAATTCACAATCGTTAAGGAGTTACCTCATACCTCCGTTAAAGATCAATACCGGACAGGAACCTGCTGGTCTTTTGCCAGCGCTTCCTTCATTGAATCCGAATTATTGAGAATAGGAAAGCCTGAGGTAGATCTTTCAGAGATGTTTTTAGTGAACCATTGCTACCGCGACAAAGCCGACCGATTTGTAAGGATGCAGGGAAATACCAACTTTGGAGGTGGTGGACTTCTTCACGACATTCTTTATGTCATGAAAAATTATGGCTTGGTACCTGAATCAGCTTATCCGGGATTGGGTTACGGGGAGAAAAAACATGTTCACGGAGAAGTCGACGCGCTGCTTAAGAACATGGTAACCTCAGTCGTTCAAAATAAAAACAGAAAAATCTCTCCGGCATGGTCTGTCGCATTCGATAAAAGTGCAGATGCATATTTCGGAGATATTCCTGAAAATTTCAAGTACGCGGGAAAAAAATACACCCCTAAAACATTTCTCTCCGATTTTGCCGGTGGCATCAATCCGGATGACTATGCCGAGATCTCTTCTTTCAGCCATCACCCGTTTTACCAGCAGTTCATCCTGGAGGTTCCTGACAACTGGCTTTGGGGACAGGTTTACAATGTTCCATTGAATGAATTGCAGCTGATCATCGACAATTCGATTGAAAAAGGTTATACGGTTGCCTGGGCCGCAGACGTGAGCGAAAAAGGCTTTGCTACGTCCCAAAAAGGCATTGCTGTTGTACCGGAAGCCAGTAAAGAAGATATGACTGATGCTGAAATCAAGAAATGGGAAAAGCTTTCCGATTCCGACAAAGACAAAGAGTTGTACAAACTGAGCAAACCCGGAAAAGAAAAAATAATCACCCAGGAAATGCGTCAGGCAGCGTTCGATTCACAGGAAACCACTGACGATCATGCCATGCATATCATCGGACAAGCCAAAGATCAGAATGGGACTTCCTACTACAAAATCAAAAATTCCTGGGGCCCTTACAACAGTCTGGATGGGTATTTCTATGCTTCAGTTTCCTATATCCAATATAAAACAACAGCCATTCTGGTGAACAAAAATGCCATACCCGCGGAAATCAAAAAAAGACTTGGATTCTAAGGTTTGGCAGGATTGCAAAAGCGTTGAATATTTTTGCGTAAAAATTTCTTACAGAACAAAATAATACCTATTTTTGCACCCGATTTCCGTACGCAATCTCTGGCAGCAAACAACTGGACACTGTTTACATTGCGTTCGTCAAACAAGTAAAATACAATTGCAATGGATTTAATTAAAATTGCTGAAAACGCGTTTTTAGCTGAGCAGAAAGAGTTCCCAGCATTTCATCCGGGTGATACCATCACCGTCAGGTATAAAATTGTGGAAGGAAACAAAGAGCGGATTCAGAACTACAAAGGTACTGTAATTCAAATCAAGGGAACCGGAACAACCAAGACATTCACTGTTCGTAAAATGTCCGGCAACATTGGTGTTGAGCGTATTTTCCCGATGACTTCACCGTTTATTGACGGAATCGAAGTAAACAGGATGGGACATGTCCGTCGCGCAAGATTGTTCTATCTTCGCAAGCTCACCGGTAAGAAAGCCCGCATCAAGGAGAAAAGATTTTAATCAAAGCTGTTTTGGCAAAAAAAGGTTCTCAATGGGAACCTTTTTTTTTTGCCCTGACTCGTCAGAATTCCATTCTCTGCCTAATTTTTCCTAATTTTGAAAAAACCAATTTCCAATGACCAAAGCGCCTAAACAAAATGCATTTTCCACCAGATGGCTGATTGATTACGGAATGATTACGCTGGGCTCATTGATCATGGCGGTTGGATATGTCTTTTTCATCACCCCTCACAAAATAGTTCCAGGAGGCGTATACGGACTTGGAATCATTGTCCACTACCTCTCCAAAGGAATGGCCATGTGGCCTGACGGCTTCCCGATAGGTCTTTTCAACTTGCTGGTAAATATTCCATTAACCTACGTGGGCATCAAAATGCTTGGTCCACGATTCGGGGTTAAAACGATCTACGGATTTGTCTCCTCTTCCATATTTATGGATGGGATTACCCTCATGCGAATGGTTGGTGATGCCCCCCTGGTTCAGGATGTACTGCTTTCCTGCATATTCGGAGGTGTACTCACCGGTATTGGGCTGGGTTTGATATTTAAATCTAAGGCAACATCAGGCGGAAGCGATATCGTGGCCATGATCTTCACAAAATATACGAGGATACCCATCGGGCAGATGTTGATCTGGGTGGATTCGGCCATTGTTTTTGTGGCACTGGCAGCCTTCAAGGACTGGCAGATTCCACTTTACAGTATTCTCGTTATTTACATCACCGGACGAGCGGTCGACCTGGTTCTGGAGGGTGCCAACTACAACAAGGCACTTGTTATCATCTCCGATGAGCACGAAAAAATCAGGGATAAGATAATCATAGATCTTGGACGTGGAGGAACCTACTTAAAAGGAGTCGGGATGTATACCAATGCGGAAAAACATGTAATCTTTACAGTCGTCAACCGCCGCGAGGTGGCGATTCTTGAAGAACAGATTGCAGAGATTGATCCCCATGCCTTCATCACCATTATGAATGCGAGCGAAATACTGGGAGAAGGATTTGCTTCCCTGAAACACAAGTTGGAAGACTGATTCCGATCAGATTAGCTCAGTTGATTCATGAGGGTCAACAGAACTTCCTGAAAATTGATCATAAAAATGAATCGTTTGGATTTTCAGATGTGTTAGCTCCAATCGATCCACACTTCTGGTCACATCATAACCGTTAGTTCATTCTCTAACGTGATGCGCCATATCAATTGGTATCTCAAAAGAGATTTCCACTACCCCACTGAATATTCCGTTGTTGTACCAGGGAGATTGTCTGATTAATTTTTTGACCCCTCTCTTTTCGATGGTGTAAACATTCGTCATCGGCTCCTTCAGCATGGACAAAAGTTTAGAACGTGAAGGTTCAGGATGACATTCTATCAAGCTTGATCCAACCGCAACACCACTGTCATCATATTTGGTGAAAGACCGTTTTGACCGTTCATTCATGTATAGAATGATTCCGTTTAAATCGCAGATTGTAATGGCTGCTTCATCTTCATCAAGCCAATTCTCCATCTTATCAGATTTACGATTTAAAGGAGAAACAGCGGATCCAGTTAACTTCAAAACGATGTGGAAGCAAATGTTCATTTACTTTTCCATGAAGAGTAGTAAGCAGATTAAAGAAAATCGGTTCGTTCAATGTGAAAGCGCTGCGATACACTTCATAACCATTTATCTTCCAAATAAGCAGGTTATTAGCTATTTCCAAGCGATAAATGTGGTAATTTTCGTCATTCAGTCCATTCAATTTCACGTATTTCGAAGCCGTTGAACCTTGATTTTCAACAATACCCATTCCTACCCCATGTCTGGTGCTTCTGACCAGGTCAATTTGAGGAAAAGGTTTCTCCCCGGTTAGTGAAAATGCAGAAGTAATGCTGGCATCTTTTTTGAACCTGAGTTTTGCCTCAATGACTCCTTCCTTCATGCGGAAAAATTGAGCATTGTTGATCATGGAACTCGTGTATTCGAATGACTTTGGAGACAAACCAACGGAAGGAATCCAGGCCATTCCCTGTGCTTTTTCCTTTTTAGCCAACAACGCAAGGGTGTTGTTGTTCATCTGCACATTTTTCAGTCCATTGAATGCCTGCATTTCGCCGTTCTGCGAGAAACTGACACCCGACATCCTGAAATTTAACCAGTTCTCGGGTTGCCATTGCTTGGTATTCAATTCTTTACCCTGAAAATTTTCATCAAGCAAAACGTCCCATTTTTCAAAAAAATCAAGTTCTTTGGACTTTTTCAGTTTTCTGTACTCAGCCATGAAACTGCTTTTATCCAATTCGTTTAATTTCAATATCTTTTGATATTCCTCGCTTTTCACAAGTCTTTTCTTGTCTTTGAGATAAGCTACGCGTTCCTTAAAATCAGCCGCAGAAATTATTCCGGACAATTCGTCCAATTTCATCAGTTCCACTGATCCTTCCGTATTCAGATAACTTTGATAACTACTTGAATTGATGAATTTCTGCCAGAACCGGATATCGCTACTTTTTCTGAGGATATTGTACTCCTTAAATATTACATATTCAGGAGTTTTCATAAATTCTTTCCGCTTATGCGCGGCCTTTCTTATTTTAAAATCATCACAGCCAACTTCCTTTTCCAGATGCAAAAATCTTTTGAGTTCATTGGATGACACGATTTTTACAAATCGCTCCAATTTGGCAGAGACCGTAACTTTCTTGTAATTTTTGATCGCAGGCGTTTTAACCAAAGTCTCGTATACCGAAATTGTGCGTTCTTCTTCACTGCCAACATATTGCAGACTTTCAATCTCCCGCTTGCGGACCTGAAATGCCGTAGAGTCAATCAATGTTTTTAAATCTTCGTACTGTTTCAACTCATCCGATTTCTCCATCCGAATCAGTTCATCCCGCATTTTGATCAGCTTTCCCCATTTAACATCCAGTTGATCTGCAGATGGAATCAGCCCCGTAGCATATTTAAGTCGAAAAAAGATTGACATGGTGGTTCATTTAGATATTAGAACAAATTTAAAATAATCCTCGTAAAAAAAGGCTAGTTTTGACAAAAAGTGCATAAATGATCCAGCTTCCCGACTCTTTTGAAACCAGGATGAAGAAGATGCTTGGTCCGGAGTACCCGGATTTCAACCAATCTCTGACTTCAGAAATTTCTCATTCAGTCAGGATAAACAGAAAAAAATCAAAAAAAAACCTAAGTTTGAATCCTGTTCCCTACTGCAATTCAGGATTTTATCTCCCAAAACGACCTATTTACACACTCGACCCGCTTTTTCATGCGGGTGTATATTATGTACAGGAATCTAGCTCTATGTTTCTGGAACAATTTTTCTGTCGTCGTTCGAGGAACAAACTCAGGGTACTTGACTTATGTGCCGCTCCCGGCGGTAAATCCACTCATTTGTCTTCCTTTCTGTCAGATGACTGCCTGCTGGTAAGCAATGAAGTAATTCATTCCCGGGCCCGGATATTGTCAGAAAATCTAAAAAAATGGGGCAATCCGAATGTGGTGGTAACCTGCAATGATCCTGCAGATTTTGCGCGTCTTCCGGGATTTTTCGATGTGATTGTGGTAGATGCTCCTTGTTCCGGCGAGGGACTTTTTCGCCGCGATCCTTCGGCCATGAATGAATGGTCGGAATCAAATGCCGATCACTGCGCCCAGCGCCAGAAGAGGATATTGGCCGACGTTTGGTCTTCCCTTGCAGAAGATGGAATGCTCATCTACAGCACCTGTACCTACAACCCTGCCGAAAATGAAGATAACATCACCTGGCTTTCTCAATTTGCTACCGTTGAAGCAGTAACTCTGGAAATACCGGATGAGTGGGGAGTTGTGACTACAGATGCAAACGGACTGCCCTGTTACCGCTTTTATCCGCACAAAGGGAAGGGAGAAGGTTATTTCACTTCGGCTGTCATCAAAAAAGGGAAAGAGGAGAAGAAGTGGAGTGCAAAAAATAAAACATCGCTGCCACTCGCCGGAAAGGCTGATCAAAAGCTGATCAGCGGTTTCCTTCAGAACGATTCACTTTCCCTGCTTCAATTCGAGGATAGTTTTCTGGCCTGGCCAACCGAATTTCTGACGGAGTTGGATCAAATTAAGGCCGCTCTCAGGATTGTCCATGCGGGTGTAAAAACGGGAGAAATCGTCCGGGATAGTTTTAATCCGGCCCACGAACTTGCAATTTCCACCATTTGTAACCAATCATCCTTTCAGCAAACAGATCTTTCCCTTGAACAGGCCCTGTCCTATCTGAAGCGGGATGATTTTCAGGCTTATTTCCGGGAAAAGGGATGGAATTTGGTGTGCTGGCTTGGACAACCCCTTGGTTGGGCAAAAAACATCGGAAACCGATTCAACAATGGCTATCCCAAGGAGTGGCGGATCCGGATGTCAATCACGGAATATACCGGAGAGAGACTGGCAGAAGAAGCTGAGAAATTCCCGCTCAACAAATAACGTTTTAAGAAACCCCTTTATTGATTTAATTTATACCTCCCGCATAACTCATAACTCCTAACTCATAACTTTCTCTCAGTCCATCCTCCCCTTGTAATCCCCATACCCAAATTCCCTGAGCAAGGTAAACCCGCGATCCCTGCTCCAGATCCCGATGGAGGGATGTGCCACTCCGTTGAACATGGTTGTTTTAACTATGGTATAATGGATCATGTCCTCAAAAATAATATTGTCGCCTGGTTCAAGTGGATAGTCAAACGACCAGTATCCCATGTAATCTCCTGCCAAACATGAATTTCCTCCCATTCTGTAAGCATATTTTCCTGGAACTGCTTCCTGGTAAGCACCCCTGATTTTGGGCTGATAGGGCATCTCGAGGCAATCAGGCATGTGTGCGGTAAATGAAACATTCAGAATTGCGGTTTTGATCCCCTTGTTTTCCACTATATCGACAACAGATGCCAGCAAAAACCCGGTTTCCCATGCGAAGGCACTGCCCGGCTCCATGATCACAGAAAGATTTTTCCAACGGTCCTTGAATGCCTTCAAAATTCGGACCAGGTGTTCCGTATCATAATCTTCACGGGTCATCAGGTGACCACCACCCAGATTTACCCATTTGAGTTCTCCAAGGAATGAACCAAACCGCTCTTCAAAAGCTTCCAAAGTCTTCTCCAAGTCAAAGGAAGTGGATTCACAGAGCGTGTGAAAATGGAATCCCTCCACACCTTCAGGCAGTTTACTGCCAAGCTGATCGGCGGTGATTCCCAGTCGGGCACCGGGGGCACATGGATTGTACAATTCTGTTTTGACTTCCGAAAATTCAGGATTCACCCTGATTCCTAACGAGATGTCCTTACCGGAAGCCTGAACCAGTTTCCTGAACTTTTCGAGTTGGGCCAGCGAATTAAAGGTGATATGGGATGAGTTTTCAATTACCTGCTGAAAATCTGCGTCGGTATAAGCCGGGGAATAGGTATGCGCCGGACTTTTCATCTCTTCCATGGCCAGATTAGCTTCATAGGCTCCGCTGGCCGTTGCACCCGAGATGTATTCCCTGATGATGGGAAACACTTTCCAGAGTGAAAATCCTTTGAAAGCAAGAATGATTTCGACTCCTGCATCCAGACTTACTTTCCTGATTACCTCGAGGTTTCTTCGCAGCAACGCCTCTTCGATGACGTAACAGGGATTTGGTATTTTGGACAAATCTATGGACATGGTATTTTTTTTTATTTCAGCACAATCGCCTTCACGATTACCCTACCGGCATGTTCGTTGACGGCACGGATAATGTCATTGCGCATCATGAACAGTTCGTTGCGGACAATGGACGAATTCAGATGTACATGAAGGGTCTCATTTTGTATGTAGATGTTGGTGGTAGCACGTGCAATGGGTTTACCGATGATCGATTCCCATGAACTCACGGCATCCACTTCAGCCAGTTTCCTGTCGAATTTCGATTCTTTCAGAAAGGTTTTAATCGCGCTTCCGAGCGAATGGATCTCACTTCTTCTCATCTTTTATCGATTACATCGTTGATCACACCTTTTTCAACCACGAAAATCCTAAAATCATCACCTCCTGCCTCCCGAAGAATACCGTCGAGATGCTCGCGGTTGGTATCCGTGATGAAAATCTGGCCAAAATGGTCATCTGAAACCAGTTTCACAATTTCCTCCACCCTGCCACTGTCCAGTTTGTCAAATATATCGTCCAGCAACAGGATCGGCTTAATGCTGTTCAAAGAACGGATAAAGTCAAACTGCGCAAATTTCAGGGCAATCAGGTAGGTCTTATTCTGTCCCTGCGATCCGAGCCTCCTGATGGGATATCCTCCAAGCCTTAATTCCAGATCATCCTTGTGGATACCCGTCGATGTAAACTGCAGCATCCTGTCCCTGGCAAACGAGTCATTTAAGAGATCGGAAAATTTCTTCTCATTGAGTTGTGAGCTGTATTCAAGCGAAACGATCTCGTTTCCGCCCGAAATCAGCGTGTAATATTTTTGAAATACAGGAAGCAGTTCCTGCAGAAAACGATTTCTTTTGAGATTGATTTTCTCACCGAGTTGAACCAACTGATCATCCCAGATGGCAAAGATATCAGGGTCGATACCTGACTTTCCTGCAACCTCCTTCAAAAGAACATTTCTTTGCAGCAAGGCCCGGTTGTACCTGACAAGCCATTCGAGGTAAGTCCGGTCATATTGGGAGATCACACTGTCCATAAAGCGGCGGCGCTCTTCACTCCCACCCTGAATCAAAACAGCATCTGCCGGGGATATCATGACCAGCGGAAGCAATCCAATATGGTCGGAAAATCGCTCATATTCCTTCTTGTTGCGTCTGATTTTCTTCTTTTGCCCATTTTTGAATCCGCAATGGATTTCCTCATTGATGCCATTCAATTCATACCTGCCTTGCAGGGCAAAAAAATCTTCAGAATGACGAACATTCTGTGAATCAGGATTATTAAAGTAACTTTTACAGAATGAAAGGTAATAAATGGCATCCAACAGATTTGTTTTACCGACACCATTGTTGCCAATAAAACAATTCAGTTTCCTGGAGAAAGACAGGGTGGCCTCTCCAAAATTCTTATAATTCATCACTGAAAGTTCCCGGATAAACATGCCGCACATTTATTGAACTACAAATCTAAACTTTTTAATCATGCTTTCATTTGACTAAAGTTACAAATTGGTAAAAGCCGGTAATATGACAAGTTCAGGTCAACTCATGCATACAGGCAAATTCGTA
>JBAXUL010000110.1:0-12189 GCA_037129695.1 Prolixibacteraceae bacterium | reverse complement strand
TGCAGGAAATTTATTGTATCACTTTAAACACCTCATGATGAACAAAAAAATTCAATTGGGCCTGATGGTCATTAGTTTGATCGCAATTTCCATTTCGGCAGTTTCATGTTTTGCCCATGTAAACGGAAACGGAAAGGTGGTGAAGGAAGACAGGAATATCGCGGGTTTTGAAGCCATAACGGTCAACAATGGCATTGATGTACTTGTATCGCAGGACACTTTCGAAAAGGTAGTGGTCGAAGCCGACGAAAATATCCAAAAGATACTCAGAACTGAGGTTAGGGACGGAAAGCTGAAAATATTCCTGGAAGAAGGTGTCAACGAAGCCAAAAGAATGAAAGTTTATGTGACGGTCAAACAACTTAACACTTTGGATGCCGGATCCGGGTCTGAAGTAAAGTCCGGCAATCAGATCAAGGCGGAGAAAATGAAGATTCACTCTTCCAGTGGCTCCGATGTCACCATGGAGATCAACTGCAATGAGGCTTCCCTCGAATCGAGCAGTGGCAGCGACCTCACAGTCTCCGGTACGGTACAATCCTTGAAAGCCGGTAGTTCCAGCGGATCCGATCTGAATGCTTCCAAGCTAATCGCAGAAAAAGGGGATGTTTCAGCTTCCAGCGGATCAGATCTATCCGTTCATGTAACCAAGGAGCTGAAAGCCCATGCCAGCAGCGGTTCAGACATCACTGTGCATGGTAATCCGGCCTTACGCGATTCCAACAGCTCCAGCGGCGGCGATATTAGCTACCGTTAGAACGATGGTGACGATGAAGAAATGAAGGATAATCCGGGGATATGCCGCTGAGCGGCGAAACGTTTGTAGCCCCCGGGTTTAACCGGGGGTTGGGGATGAAGAGTGAAGATGAACCCACCGTGAGGGTACGAAAATCCAAAAAATCAAACATGCCGATATAGGACAGAAGGCACTTCAGCCAAAAATAAGCCTGAGGACAAATCAGCACCAGCTGGGGAGCCGGGGTTAATTTCATTGCCGTCTGCTTTAGCTGACGGGCAGCGAAGAGCATTGAGAAAGGGCTTTAGCCCAACAGCATGCATTTGGCTAAAGCCCGATTCATTTCTTGGACTCCTGGTCCGTCAGCTAAAACAGACGGCAATGAAAAAAAGAAGAAAGGCATACCCAAATCCTGACCATAGCGCATGCCATCTTTGGGGGGGGTTGGGAGGTTAAACCCCGTCAGGGGTTACCCGTGCATAACCCCCGGTTAAAACCGGGGGTTGAGGAATGGCTGGAGATCCGCCGTCCGCGTGCGGAGGTGTATAGAGTGGAGGTGTCTGGATCGGACGGAGACAGGAGAACCGTGGGAGGAAGGGACGACCTCTTGATCAAATCATTTTATTGGCTTTTTGTTATATGTTTCAGCTTTATCTTCTTTGTCACTTTTTGTCGTCACAAAAAGTAACCAAAAAAGACCTGACAAAATGAACTCACTCCGCCTTCGGCTTCGCTCAAACAGCATTTTGTCTCAATGGTAGGATCTGTTTTACGCTTCGCGCTCGTTGATGAAAGTATAGTAATGCTGATGCGCCGATCAGGAAACGGGGGTTCCTTTTTTTTGCAGAGGGCAGAGAGCATGGAGGAGAGAGGAAGGAAACTACTGTCGGGGCGGCCCTTGAGGCCGACCTTTGGTCCGGATGCGGCAATCTCAGAACCTCCGAGTTTAATTTTGGAATGATGAAGATGGAAGAGGTAAAATCAAACCCCGTCAGGGGTTACCCGTGCATAACCCCCGGTTAAAACCGGGGGTTGAGGAATGGCTGGAGATCCGCCGTCCGCGTGCAGAGGTGGATAGAGTGGAGGTGTCTGGATCGGACGGAAGGCACCCATTTAAGTTCAAACAACAATTCCATTCTTTTCAATTGCCTAATCATCCCATTGTCGAATTTTCTGTGGGTTTTCTGTAACGAAATCACCAATCCGTCGTCCTATAATTATTGGAACTAAAATGTCTCACTTTTAAATTTTTAGCTATGAATAAAGATGTTCGTTGTAGTCTGATGGCCATCCTGTTGGTTTCGTTCACGCTTTCCTTTGTTTCCTGCATACCTCATATCCGCGGAAATGGAAATGTGGTCAAAGAAGAACGGAGTGTCTCCGGTTTTGAAGCCGTAGAAGTTAGCCATGGCATCGAAGTACTCGTTTCTCAGGATTCGACGGAGAAGGTAATCGTCGAAACAGATTCGAATATTCAGAAAATTCTCAAGACGGAAGTCTCAGGCGGAAAACTTAATATATTCATGGAAGAGGGTGTTTCGCATGCCCGGACACTGAGGGTTTACGTTACCGTGAAGCGACTGAAATCAGTGGAAACCGGTTCAGGATCGCACGTAAAATCCGAAAGCAAAATCAATGCAGACAAATTGGAAATGCACTCTTCCAGCGGATCCGGAATCAAAATGGAAGTTGTCTGCGACCAGCTAACCACCGAATCAAGCAGCGGAAGCAATCTGAAGGTTTGGGGTAGTGCAAAATCGCTGAACGCCGACAGTTCAAGTGGTTCAGGTATTGACGCCTCCGGACTGGCAGCAGAAAAAGGTGATCTTTCCTGTTCCAGCGGTTCTCACATTGTGGCCCAAATCACAAAGGAAGTGAAAGCAAATGCCAGCAGCGGTGGAGGTATCAATGTCTTGGGAAATCCACCACTCAGGGATACCGACAGTTCCAGTGGTGGCTCAGTTCACTTTAAATAATTAAGTGAACGCTCCTCACAAAATAAATCAGGATAAAAAAGAAGGACACAAATTATGCCCAATCCGGCATTAATTTGTGTCCCTCTTTTTTTGAACGATTGTGTTTAGTCGCGCCGCATGATGCCGTAACAGATAATCTTGACAATGGCATCCACACTTTTACCCAGGTCGTTGGAGCGGTAAGGCCCTGCTGACAGAGGCATCTCCAACCCGCGGATGGCAGTGGTGATACCAATTGCAACCAGTGTAAAGTCCTTGATCACAAATTTATGCTGCCTGGCTCCTTCCAGCAAAATACGCTTCATCATCCTAATTTCTTCCTGATCGTATTGCGATTTGATTTTGTCGATGAATTCAACTGCTGCAGTATCATTTTCAATGGCATTGTAGAAATTGGCGAGCTGACGGTAGGTCGTGATTTTAGTCATGACATAATCGCGCAGTTTGTCGGCAGGATCCATGTCTTTTTGAAGCACCTTCGCAAGTTCTACCCTGAGAATGTCTGCCTCCTTCTGAATTACTTCCTGAAATAGGTCTTCTTTGCTGCTAAAGTAGTAATAAAGAGAACTTTTACCTTTTCTGACTGCATTGGCGATGTCGTCGAGAGTAGTTTTCTTGTAACCGAATTTGCTGAAAATTTCCTGCGCGATGGTTAAAATATTCTCTCTAACCGCATCCTTTTTTGTGCCTAAGTTTTCGTTTGCCATAGTTAGTTGTTCGTCATTATTGACCAAATATAATTATTTTGTTGAAGAAACAACAATTTTGAAGTCCAGCTGCTTCTTTTCAAGATTGGCTCTGAGAATCTCAATTTCGACCTCATCACCCAACTGATACTTCCTGTGAGACCTTCTGCCCGTGATGCAGTAATTCTTCTCGTCGAACTGGTAAAAGTCGTCAGTTAGCTCGTGCAATGGCACCATTCCCTCACATTTATTCTCTTCTATCTCCACATAAATACCCCATTCCGTAACACCTGAAATGACACCCTTGTATTGCTGCCCGATCTTATCCGACATAAATTCTACCTGCTTGTATTTGATAGATGCCCGTTCGGCATTGGCGGCACGGTTTTCCATGTCGGAAGAGTGTTTGCACATCTCCTCATACTTGTTCGCAGCCACCGAGGTTCCATCCTGAAGATAACGGTCGAGCAGCCTGTGGACCATCATATCGGGATACCTGCGGATCGGAGAGGTAAAATGGGTGTAGTATTCAAAACCCAGTCCATAATGCCCGATATTACGGGTAGAATACTCCGCTTTGGCCATCGTACGGATCGCAAGAGTTTCGATCACATTTTGTTCTTTCTTTCCGGATACGTTGTTAATCAGCTGATTCATGGATTCCGAAACCGCTGCCGGAGAGCTTGTCATGATACCGTATCCGAATCGCTTGATGAAATGGTTGAATTTCTCCAGCTTTTCAGGATCCGGCTTGTCGTGAATCCTGTAAACGAAGGTCTTCTCTTTCTTTCTGGCTGCAGGCTTTCCGATGAGTTCCGCCACTTTTTTATTGGCCAGCAGCATAAATTCTTCGATCAGCTTGTTGGAATCCTTCGACTCCTTGAAAAATACATTGATGGGCTTCCCGGCAGGATCGACCTCTATTTTTACCTCCACACGATCAAAATCAATCGATCCTCCTTCAAAACGCTTTGCCCTTAATTTTTTTGCCAGTGTGTCAAGTATCAGGATTTCTTCCTTCATGTCGCCTTCACCGGTTTCGATCACAGCCTGTGCCTCTTCATAACTGAATCTGCGGTCCGAATAAATGACAGTTCGGCCAAACCACTGTTTTTGAATCTTCGCATGTTCATCCAACTGAAATACAGCCGAATAACACAGTTTTTCTTCATTGGGACGCAAAGAACAAACACCGTTCGACAAACGCTCAGGCAGCATTGGCACTACCCGGTCGACCAGATATACCGAAGTGGCCCTGTTAAAAGCTTCCTCTTCAATGATGGAGTTATGGCGAACATAATAAGTCACATCGGCGATATGCACACCAACTTCCCAATAACCACCCTCCACTTTTTGGATGGAGAGGGCATCATCAAAGTCTTTGGCATCGGCAGGGTCGATGGTAAAAGTCGGGACTTTTCTGAAGTCCCTTCTGTTGGCAATCTCTTCTGCCGGAATCTCCAGCGGAATTCTGTTGGCCGCTTCATCTACCTTCTCAGGATATTTGTAAGGCAATCCAAACTCAGCAAGAATCGCGTGCATCTCTGTATTGTTGGAGCCGGCATCACCCAGCACATCCACAATCTCTGCAAAAGGGTTACGCGCCTTTTCAGGCCAGTCCAGAATCCTGGCAATGGCCTTTTGTCCGTTTTTCGCCCCTTTCAATTTATCCATCGGAATAAAAAGGTCGAAAGGCATTCGCTTGGTAGGTATCAGAAAAGCGGAGAACTTGGATATTTCGATCGTTCCAACCACAGTTTTCTGTGCCCTTTCCATCACCTCGATGACTTCACCTTCCGTATCACTTTTCTTTCTCCGCGCAAAAAGGCGGATCTTCACCTTGTCCCCGTCAAGGGCATGGTTCATGTTGGTGGACTGAATTAAAATGGTATCATTCAGCTCCTCACAAAACACCTGGCCAAATCCCTTGTAATTGAGCACCATCGTTCCAATGATGCTTCCCCCGGTTTTGGCCTTCAGGCGGAATCTCCCCTTTGACACCTCTTCAAGCGCCTGGTTATCCCTTAATTCCTGTAAAGATACGCTGACCAGCAGTTGAGCAGTTGTATTTTTTGCTCCCAGTTTGGATGAGAGTTGTTTGTAATTATAAACATAAGTTGGTTCCTCGTAAAAGAGGGCCATGATGGATGTTTTCAAGCCGGCCTTGTTGAAATTCAGGGCCTGTTCAAGCTTTTTCCCTTTAGACATTCGATATAGATTAAAACGATTAAATATACTATAAATTTCGAACAACTAATGCATCCATTCGAAAAAAATTTATACCTATTACAATTAATAATTTAGGATTTGATAGTTTCAGATTTGAATTCCGAAAATACCCATCTAATTAGCCGATAGTAAATATCTTGGCGATTTCGGGAGTTGAAAATCTAAAATTGTTTTAGATCGGTTCTAAACAATTATATTTGCAAAATTATCAACCATTCGATCATGAAAATCATAGATATTATCAAGGATTCCCGTAAAACCATCTTTTCTTTTGAGCTACTCCCCCCTCTAAAAGGTCAGAAGGCCGACAAACTATATGAAACCATCGATGAGTTGATCGAGTTTCAGCCCAAATACATCAACCTTACCACACATCGTGATGAGATCGAGTATCGTCCTGTTGAAAACGGCCTTCTTGAAAGGAAGACAGTACGCAAACGTCCGGGTACGGTAGCAATCGCAGCGGCCATCCAGCACAAATACGGAATCCCTGTTGTGCCCCATTTGGTATGCGGAGGGTTTACCCGTGATGAGACTGAGAACATGCTGATTGACCTCAACTTTCTTGGCATCAAAAATGTTCTGGCGCTGCGCGGTGACGGATTATCTTCGGAAAAACACTTTACTCCTGAAAAAGATGGACATGCCCATGCCAATGAATTGGTTGACCAGATTGTCAACCTGCGTGGCGGAAAATACCTCGACCCGGACCTGAAAAATAAGGCGGCTCTCGATTTTTGCATTGGCGTTGCCGGTTACCCCGAAAAACATGCTGAAGCCTCCAATCCGGTGACTGATCTTCAGTACCTGAAACAAAAAGTGAATGCCGGTGCCGATTACATTGTCACCCAGATGTTTTTCGACAACCGCAAATATTACGATTTTGTAGACCGCTGCCGGGCTGCCGGCATTACGGTTCCCATCATACCGGGTATCAAACCCCTTGCCCTGTTGAATCAGATTACAATGCTTCCGAAAATTTTCAGCATCGACATTCCGGAAGAGTTTGCATCTGAAGTCCGCAAGTGCAAAACCAATGAAGAGGCACGGCAGGTGGGTACTGAGTGGGCTATTGTACAAGCAAAAGACCTGATTGCCAATAATGTACCCTGTCTGCACATTTACACTTACGGCATCACCGACAATACCCGGCAAATTGCCCGGACAATTTTATAAAATGGCCATGCACCAACTCGTTTTTGCCACCAACAACGATCATAAACTTCGTGAGCTGGGTGAAATTCTCAAAGGCGAATTCAAACTTCTCAGCCTGAACGATATTTTATGCACGGATGAGATCCCCGAAACGGGCGATACCCTCGAAGCCAATGCCTCTCAGAAATCATTCTTCATCTGGGACCGCTACCACACCGATTGTTTCTCAGATGACAGTGGCCTTGAAATTGCCTCACTGAACAGTGAACCAGGTGTCCGATCTGCCAGATATGCTGGAGAAGGCAGAGATGCAGGACAGAACATGGATAAAGTGCTTGCCGAATTGAAAAACCACGAAAACCGGAAGGCCTGTTTCCGATGCGTCATATCCTTAATTATCAATGGGAAAGAACAGCTTTTCGAAGGTCGCGTGGATGGTGAAATCCTGACCGAAAGGCACGGGACCACGGGTTTTGGCTATGATCCGATCTTTCGCCCTGAAGGTTATCATGAATCGTTCGCCGAAATGGATGCGGAAGTGAAAAACAGTATCAGCCATCGCGGACGCGCAGTTCAGAAACTGGTCAGGTTTCTTCATGATGAATTCACCCGTTTGCCTGATCATTGATGAAAATTTTCCTTTCCATCCTGCTTTTGCTGCCGGTAATATCATTCGGTCAGAGCCGCATAGGGGGATGGAGGGCACATGTCTCGTACACTCCCGTTATCGCAATTGCAGAAACAGCCGAATCCATTGTTGGTGCAACTGCCGGTGGAATCTTCTTTACAGATAAAAACAGTTCGGTCATCACCACCAAATCCAAGTCGGAAGGGCTCTCGGAGGTTGGGATAACAGCCATCGCTTATTCCAGGGGTACCGGTTATCTGCTGATCGGTTATGAATCAGGCAACCTCGATATCATCCTCAACGGGAATGTGCTGAATTTGCCCGACCTTACCAGGAAAGCTGATCTACCCGACAAAACCATCTTTCGAATCATTTGCGAAGGGTCAAATGCCTATCTCTGTTGTGCATTTGGCCTGGTCAAAATTGACCTTCTCAAGCTGGAAGTTTCCGAAACCTGGTATCTGGGTGCAACTAATGACCTGAAATCCGTCTTCGATCTGGCAACTTTCGGCAACAGCTGGTATGTCGCCACAAGCCGTGGCATTTATATGGCTGGTAAAACAGGCAGCAACCTGCAGGATTACCGTTCATGGCAACTGCAATCATCTCTGCCGCAACCTGATGCCAATTTCTCCTCTTTCGCACAGGAGGGAGGATTACTGTACACCCACGACCGGAGCAACGACAGAATTCTCTTTTTCAATGGAATAAGCTGGCAATCCATTTATCCGGGCATCAAAAACATTCGTGCTATCAGGAATTCTTCTTCCGGGATGATTGCACTGACGGCCACCGAAGTTTGGCAAACCGGCCAATCAGGGAATGTTGCCATTACCGGTTATCAGCCCGGCAGCCAGTCTGCCATTGATCCCCGCGACGCATTAACCGACAGCAATGGCAGACTTTGGATTGGAGATCACCGGTTCGGCCTGACACAAAAAACAGGAATCAGTGCTTTTCATCACTATGTACCTGACTCTCCGGGCAGCGACCGGATTTCTGTCATGAAAGCAGGTCCGGAAAATCTCTTCGCCGCTACGGTCACCACCAATCCTTCCGGGAAACCTGAAGCCGGAATCTCTATTCTGCAGGACGGCTTCTGGCAAAATTTCACTGCTGCTGAAGATGCCGGTTTGCAATCTGTCAAATCCATCACGTCGTTTGTCCCAAGCATCGATCATCCGGATGAATACTGGGCATCCACATCCGGATCAGGATTACTATTCTTTCAGAAAAACAGGGTGTCCTCTCATTTCAACGAACAAAACTCAGCCCTGGGCGCCATCGGAGGTTCATGTGTCATCAGCAGTCTGGCGTCAGATGCCCAAAACAATCTCTGGTATACCAACCCTACCGGGAAATCTAAACTTGGAACCCGTTCGGCAGATGGAACATTTGTTCCGCTACTTTATCCCGGAATGGGCCTCTCATCCTCTCCTACCGGTGAAATCGTCGTCAGCAATTCGGGAATCCACTGGACAGTTCTTCCCGACGAGGGATTGTTTGCCTTTAAAATCAAGGGAAGCACAGACAATATCTCGGACGATCAATTCCGAAAAGTAGCCGTACAAAGCCGTTTCAGCAATGGATCTTCCACGATAATCACCAATTTTAGTGGAATTTCAGCCATAGTTGAAGATCTTTCTCATCAATTATGGGTTGGAACCGGCACAGGAATCGTGGTTTACGGCAATCCTGATAAGGTTTTTGAATCAGGAGAGTTTTACGGCAGCCAACCTTCCACCGACGATGGGGAAGGGCTTTTCAAACCGATTCTGGCCAAAGAGAAAATTACAGCCATTGCCGTTGATGGGGGAAACCGCAAATGGATTGGCACTGCCTATTCCGGAGTATTTCTTTTTACCGACATTGGAGATCATCTCCTGCAGCATTTTACCTCCAAAAATTCACCCTTGCTTTCAGACCAGATACTTTCCATCGCCATTGCCCCTAAAAGCGGGGAGGTTTTTTTTGCTACCGACAAAGGATTGATCTCTTACAAAAGCGATGCGGCAGCCAGTAATGCCAGCTTTGAAAAGGCCTATGTCTGGCCCAACCCACTCAGAGAAACCTATACGGGAAACGTCACCATCGATGGACTCACAGACGGCACAGATGTGAGGATTACCGATGTTGCAGGCAATTTGATTTACCGCACCAACTCACTTGGCGGCCGCGCAGTCTGGAACGGTAAAAATTCAAGTGGAGCAAGAGTTGCCACAGGAGTTTACCTGATTTTCTGCAACTCGCCACTTTTGAATACTTCAAAAATTATTAAACTGTTGGTAATTCACTGAAACGAAACCATTCGACAATGTAACAATGAGGCAATTCGACGATTCGACAATGTGATAAAAGAGTGGAAAATGAAAAGAAATAGTAAGGCAAGTTTGAGATAGACATAGCATGAAGTTGAGGATACGGGGATCGCAGATTCGCAAATGAAGCTCATTGAGCCTGCCGAAGTGTCGAATTGGCACATCGTCGAATCGTCGAATAATTATATTTTGTAATTTGCGTGCAATGTACAGCAAAAGTGAAGGCATCATCCTGCATGGCATCAAATACGGAGATTCCGGAAGAATCGTGACGGTTTATACCGAAGCCTTTGGCAGGTGTTCTTTTCTCCTGCAAGGAATTCATGCCAAAAAATCGACAGGGAAAGCCAATCTTCTGCAACCACTCTTCCTGTTGGAGATGGAGGTCGACCACAGGCAGGGCAGGGAACTGCAACGGGCAAGAGAAATCAAAATCCGTTATCCCTATCAAACTGTTCCTTTTGATGTCGTCAAAGCCTCACAGGCCATTTTTTTGGCCGAAGTGCTTTACAGAGTCCTGAGGGAAGAGGAAGCCAGGTCCGAACTTTATCATTTTCTGAGCAACTCCTTTCAGATTTTCGACCTTCTCCGGGAAGGAACGGCAAATTTTCACCTATCGTTCCTGATTCAACTGACCCGTTACATGGGATTTGCCCCAACGAACAACTGTACAGACGAACGGACTTTTTTCGATATGGCCTCGGGTACATTTACCGCGAACAGACCAATTCACCCCCATTTTTTAGATCCCGCTGAAGGACAGATCCTTTCTGAATTCGTGAATACCCCTTACGAAGAAATCGGGAAAATCTCTCTTTCCTCCAGTATGCGTAACCTGTTATTGTTAAAAATGATCGATTACTTCTCTCTCCACCTTGGCATTCGTCTTCAAATAAAATCTCTGGATGTTTTGCGCGAATTATTTTCCTGAAGAATTGATTCATCAGAAATAACAAAGGCAAAGATTCCACCAATCATATTATCAATAATATGATAATCAATGCCTTTCATTCAATTTTCATTATCCGATTAACCCAGACCTCCACTGTTTTGCCATTTTTCAAAATAATTGGCGTCATTCTATATTTTGCTTGGTCAATTGCCATTCACGAAATTTTAAGTACTTTTGCATCAGATATTATTTCAGTATGGCCGTAAGTAAAATACCTGGTTCGAAGAAAAATGCCTTCGTGACAATGATGGATTTAGCAGAGGAATTCAAGGCGACTAACCTTGTAGATCCAATGTCTGGTCTGCCTTGTCCGGATGATCTGATCAACCTAGTTGACAAATACATGCGGGCAGGGAACAATGATTTTTCCCCGAATGAAGGAGTCAAATCATTGAGAGAGCAGATTGTTTCCATTTTCAACCAGCAGAACAACACAGAATTTCAGGCCGATACAGATATGACTATCACTGCAGGACCTTCACAGGCAATGTCGACTGCTATCACCACCTTTGTGAAAGAGGGGGATGAAGTAATCCTTTTTGAGCCTGTTCAGGAATCCTATGCCCAGTTAATCGAAATGACCGGAGGACGTCCGATTTACATCACCTTGAAACACCCGGAATACCGGATCGATTGGGATGAAGTAAAGAAGACGGTAACGACCAAAACAAAGATGATCGTTATCAACAACCCTCAAAATCCGATGGGGCAGATTTTCAGTCTGGAAGATCTCGACCAACTGAAACGGATGACCAACGGAACCCGCTTGGTTATACTTAGCAACGAATTATTTGGAAATATCGTATACGACGGACATCACTTCAATAGTGTTGCTTCCATTCCCGAACTGGCCGCCAAAAGTCTGGTTGTTTCCTCTTTCGGAGCCATGTTCAACATCAATGGTTGGGGAATAGGATACATTGCCGGACCCGAAAAATTGATGACAGAATACAGGAAAACGCAACAATATCAAGGGTTCAGCATCAATACACCTGCTCAGTATGCGTTGGCAGAATTTTTGAAACAAGGTCAGAATTTCAAGGAAATCAATGCTTTTTACCAAAGTAAAAGGGATTACTTCATTGATTTAATGGCAGGAAGCAAATTCATTCTGGTTCCGACCAAGTCCACGATCTACCAATTGCTCGATTACAGTAAAATATCAGACGAGCCTGATACGGAATTTGTACTCCGGCTGGCCAAAGAGTACCAGGTCGCTACGATACCATTCTCCGCATTTCAGCACGAGAAAACAAAGATGCAGCTGATCAGGGTCTGTTTTGCCAAAACAAACGAATTGCTTGAAGAAGCAGCCTACCGGCTAAAAAATATTCCGGTAAGCATCAACAGGGAATAAGAGACTTCTGAAAGTATTATTTTTTATACTATACAGAACAAAAGCATAACACGAAGTACTTGAAGTACGCAGGTACTCTAAGTATTTTTTTTTACGGGGCCTCATAGTTCAAGGGATAGAACGGAAGTTTCCTAAACTTTAGATTCGCGTTC
>JBAXUL010000011.1:0-54843 GCA_037129695.1 Prolixibacteraceae bacterium | reverse complement strand
TCAGAACCGGACAGTTTACCAAAGTGACTGGGCTTTATCTGATGGTGGATTTAGGTTTCCAGTCAGGGAATTATAAAACAAGCTGGAATACGGCCGCCCGGGATTATTCCTTTTTCAGGTATTCTTTCGGGATCGGAAAAGGGTTTCGTATAGGAAGAATTGTTGAGTTTACTCCCTATCTGCAGTATGGTATTGAGCAAACCAAGGATGACACCTACAAGGAAATCAATACAAGCCTGTTCAAATCCGGAATCATGATGGGCATCAATGTCCTGCACAACCTGCAGCTGATCGGTCAGCTCAACTATTATTCACCTTTCGGAGATATCGGCGTCAAGGACCAGAGCGATAAAAAATCAACACTGGCCGGAAAAACCTGGAGTACAGAATTCAAGGACCGGTCCGGTTCTTCGATGATGTTTGGTATCCGGTATGAGTTTTAATACATCTTATGCTATTTGTTATGAGAAAGAACTTTCTTACTTCGGTCATTTTGATCATCGCATTGACCTCTTCATTCGGACAGACGCGGAAAGAGCGCAAAGCCATGTATGACAGTCAGTACAACTACGAGATAGCCTGTCTGGGTGTCGGGCAGGACGGAACCAAATTGCTGAAAGTATGGGGTTATGGCAAGAAGGTAGATAATGCGATTTATGATGCCAAACGCACTGCGGTAGCGGCTGTCATTTTCAGGGGAGTCCCGGCAGGAAACGGAGCGGCTCCGACACCATCCATTCTTCCGGTGGACGGATATGATCAGCACCTTGATTTTTTTGACGATTTTTTCAAGGATGGCGGGATGTATCTGAGCTTCATTAACCTGACGACGGACGGAACCCCCGGAGGATCCGACAACATCCGGATGAGCCATGGCTATAAAGTGGCAGTAAGCGCATCAGTGAATTTCAATGCCTTGCGCAAATATCTTGAAGAAAAAGGGGTAGCCAAAAGAATGGATTCCGGATTCTGACAATATTTCAAAATAAATCAATAAACGTCTGATATGAAGAAGACAATTTTATCCATTTTGTTTTGTTTGTCCGCAATTTTAACCTGGGGACAGGCAAAGAAACCGATCATTATGGTTGTTCCCAGCGACATCTTCTGTGTGTCTCACGGGTATACCATAACTGTGAATGCCAACGGCAAGGACGAAGTTCTTCCCGACTACAAGAAAGCCATGCAGGGAAGCGAGGAATTGCGCATGGTCATCATCAAGATGGGAGTCATTATGACCGAAAGGGGTTTTCCTTTGAAAGATCTGGAGCAAACACTTAAAAGCATTGATTCCCAGAGTGCTGAAATTGCCATGCTTTCCTCGAAAGGTTCCGGCGCAGCCATTAAAGAGACGCCAATCGATGTGCTGAAAAGAACGGCCAAAGCCGATATCATCATGGACATCGATTTCAACATCAAGCGTCAGGGTCCGAACAATTACATCACTTTCTCGCTCAAGGGACTCGATGCCTATACCAACAAACAGGTTGCAGCGGCAGCAGGAACAGGCAAGCCATCTTCCGCGGCCACCGCCGATCTTTTGTTGGAAGAGGCAGTTCTTAGCCATATGGACGAGTTCAATGGCCAGCTTACCGCATTTTTCGACGACATGTTTACCAATGGCCGCGAAGTTGCCCTGGTGTTGAGGGTATGGGACAATGCAGGAGTTGATTTTGAACAGGATTTTGATGTAAAGGGAACCAACGATCAACTGAGTTTTCACATCGAAAACTGGCTGACGGAGAATACCGTAAAAGGCAGATTCTCAACAATCGATGCGACAGCCACCATGCTTCGTTTTGAACAGGTGCGTATACCAATGATGTTCAATCAGAATGGCCGTGAGGTCGCGATGGATACCCGCCGCTATATTTCAAATCTTAGCAAATACCTTGCCGGACCGCCCTTCAACCTGGAAAACAAGATTTACCAACGTGGTCTGGGTGAAGCCTGGTTAATTATCGGGGAAAAATAGTCAGTGCCACTTAACCTTGATTGCATGATCTCCTGAATTGATCAAAAAGTCGAAAACGACTTCAGGAAGAAAAAGCAACAACAAAATTTAAATCACATGAAACGAGTACGTTCACTAAGCACAAAGATGGAAAAATCCCTGACTCGCGAGTTCCATCCTGCCAATCAGGAAAATGACAATTTGCGGATGAAATGTCAAAAAATCGGAATGGTACTTCTGTTATTCTGCTCCTCCTTCATTCAAAACACCCAGGGTCAGAACAGCATGGGAGCCAGCGATGATTTCGCACGGATTGCCATTTCACCCACCATTCCGGAGGCATTGAAGAACATTCCGAAAGGGACCCAGGATATGCTTTTGGGTAAGATGAGGCAGATCATCGGCCTCAATGGAATGAGTGCCCTTGATGATGCGCCGTTGTTTATCATGACTCCTCAGCTGATGGTCCTGAGCAACGATGTCACTCCCACAGCCCCGCCAATCCATACTTACAGCATGGAGGTGGTCTTCAACCTGGCCGACAGGTATACAGGCAATGTCTATGCAACCGTGTCCCAGACGGTAAAGGGTGCAGGTAAAACAGAGCAGGCAGCCTATAATGCCGCCTTCAACGAAATCAACATCCGGAACGGAAAATACAAAGCCATGATGGAGAAAGGGAAAACTGCCATTGTTCAGTATTTTAATTCCAATTGTGATCTGGTGATTTCGAGGGGAAAAAGTCTGGCAGACCAGCGCAATTGGGTTGCGGCCCTCGGGCTTCTGAATTCTGTTCCTCCCGTTTGCCGCGAATGCTTCGACAAGGCCAACGAAGTCGCGGGCGAAATCGGGCGAAATATGCCTATCATCACAACTATTGAAAGCAAAGCTCTGATTGACAAGGAGCCTGAATATACCGGTGGGCAGACCATTGACATTGGAAATAAAATTTTCCTGAGGTTCAGGAATGCCGTTGTGAGAGGGGAAAAATTGTATGCCTATTTCGAACTCATCAACAAGAACAGTGAAGATTATGTGCAGAAAATGTACCGGCTATACGAAACGATGCTGATCAATGAAAACGGGGATGAGAAGCGAAATACCATGACAAAGATCGGATCCAGGGAAAGCAATAACTATCTGGATGTGACTATTCTGCCGGAAGTAAATACCGAAGTGATCTGCGAATTCCCCAAAGTAAACGAGATCAGGTTTTTGCGGTTCTATATCAATGACAATTTCTTTAAGTTCAAAAATCTGCCGATAACCAGGTAAATTTTAAATCATTTATCTCATGAAGAGTACAATATTTTTCCTCTGTACGGTTCTTTTTCCTCTTTCCCTTTTGGCGCAGTATGCTGTGTCGGATAAAAGCGGAAAGAAACCCGATTGGACGATGAGCATGGAAAAGGGCTTCATTGTGGGAATCGGCAACGGAGCAGCCATCGAAGATGCCAAGGAGAATGCCATGGTCAATGTCAAGGCCCAGATCACAACTTCCGTGGCTGATTTCATCTCCTCCACTTCAGTTTCAAAAAGCGCGGAAATCACTGCGGGCAAACTGAACGAACTCTACCAGAGTTTTTCGAATGTAATCACCACGCAATCAGGGAAACGCGACTACCTCCAGGGTGTTTCGGCCTCCAATGTCGTTGCATTTTATTGGGAAAAACAGGTGGACAAGCAGACAAAGGCTGTGAAATACCAGTATTTTGTCAAGTACCCTTTCAACCAGTTTGACCTGGACGAGCTGGTTCAGGATTTCAGGCAAAAAGATCAGCAACTGACTGAGGAGATGAACAAAGTCCTGGCGCTACTGGATACCTATACTACCATCGAAGAATTGGTTCAGTGCCAGAGCCAGCTCTCCAAACTGGAACAGCTATTTATTGATGAACGCAAAAGCAAATGCCAAATCGGCATCGAACGTGGCAAGGCATTGGTTGCCTCGGCCTATCTGGCCGATACGGGAAGCGAACTGGGCAAGGTAAAGTACAGCATCCGGATCGGCGACAAGGTGGTCAGATGTGCCCGTGTCCCTGTCATCAGTTCCCAATGTGCCAAAATTGAGGACCGCAGGCTTGGTGCCGATGTTTGCGAAATCGCCTACCGCTTTGATGAATGCTACGACGAACCGGGGAACAATGTCAAGGTTACTTACTCTTTTGGAAATACGAAAGCCGAAAAAATGTTCTATTTCGATGTGGCTGAGACCAAGTCGGAGTTGGTAATCAGCGGAAATATCAGGATTATGGGTGGTGAGGTTACGGGGGATATAGTGACCAATGCCCAGTGCGTGATTCCTGTCATGTCAAAATATGATAGTCCCTGCGTGGTAACCAATCTGAAACTGGAATGGAAAGACCTCGGAATTGTGCTGGATATTCCTGTCAATGAAACTTACAGTAACAAAGGACAGCATGATTTAAGGGTGATCATTCCGAACGAACTTCCCATATCAAAAATATCGAATGCAGTCAAACCTGTCAAACAACTCAATGGAACAATTCTTTACAACTCTGTCAAAACAGGAAAAGGTGCTGCAATCAGGATATACAGAATGGATTATACTACAGGTTGGTAACAATTTATTCAGGAAAGTAGGTAACTTTAGAAAGAAACATTGAGGGCAACCTTTATTGACCAACCAGAATATTCAAGATTGATAAATAATGATAAAATTGATTACAAACACTTTAGACTTAACGAAATGAAAACGAACAAATTTTTTACGGTATTGATCGCAGTTTCAAGCGTCGCAATTTGTGTTGGAATGTCAGGATGCAAAAGTTCCAAACCTGCTCCTATGCCTAAAGGGGAGACTGAAGTCTCTATTCCCTGCAACGGACCGGAATTCTACTCCAAAAAAGGAATCATCAGGGCAAGTGCAATCGGCGAAAGCCAGGATCAGATGATGGCCAAGAAAAAAGCACAGGCCAATTCCAGGGAACAATTGGCTGCCACCCTGAACGTGACGATTAAGAGTGTAGTCGACAATTATTACAGTTCCAAAACCATCGACAACGTTGAGCAGGCAAAAACGCGCTTCGAAGGTTTGACCCGCCAGGTGGTTGATCAGCAACTTTCAGGCGTGGCAACAGTCTGTGAGAAATTTGTTTCCACCAGAACAGGTACCTGGAAATGTTACATAGCCCAGGAACTGAATGGCGAAGAGATCCTCAAAAGCATCCAGAATAAAATATCAGGAGACGAAAAACTGAGACTTGATTTTGAATATGAAAAATTCAAAAATGAGTTCAACAAAGAGATGGATAAAAACGCCAAATAGGTCAATCTTCTCCTCTGCAAAGAATTTCATATCTCTCCGGCAAACCTTTCAGAATTTCTGAAAGGCTTGCCGGGTCATTGGATGATTGCAGCTCCGTTTGAAACCAACCTAAAAAAATTTCGGATACCATGAAGAGAAAATTATTTTTGATCCTGGTTCTGACGATGACCTGCATTCTCCCGGCAGGAGCCCAGACTTTCGATGAGTACCTTAAACAGCAGCAAAAGCAGTACGACAGTTATGTGAAAGAGCAGCAGGAAGGGTTGCTGAAGTTGCAACAGGAATACAACGATTTTGTAAAAAAACGAAACGAAGAGTTTGCCAAATACCTCGAAAAAGGTTGGATAAGCTACGATGCGGTGAAAGCCAACAAACCCGTTGAGGCTCCGAAACCACCTGATCCGTTCAAATATGAACCTCCCAAAATGGCACCCACGCCGGTAAAAGTAGTAGCCAGGGAACTTCCCGTCATTGTACTTCCGAAAGCCGAGCAGGAACGTCCGCAACCTTTACCTATACCCGCCCAAACAATAAGAAGACTGGAAGTTCCGGTCGATTTCTTTGGTCAGAATCTGGTGATCAGGGCTGATCCGCATCTGATCGATTTTACCCTTGGAAAACCCGGACAGAATGAAGTGGGTCGTTTCTGGCGCAAAGTAACGGAAACAAATTACGGGGATCTGCTCGTGCAGATGAATGCAATCAAAGAACAGCTCAATCTGAACGACTGGGGGATGTACCAGCTGATCAACCAGTTTTCATCCAGGATAGCGGCCAACAACAACAATACCAAAACACTCTATACCTGGTTCCTCATGACGGTTTCGGGGTACCAGACGCGATTGGCCTATTCCGAAATGGCCAACAAACTGTATTTGCTGGTCCCATCTACCAACAATGTTTTTGGTTGTCAGTTTTTAAAATTCAACGGACAGGAATATTACTTCATTGCCAATTTTGGCGAAGAGATTGGTTCTGTCCTGACTTACGACGAAGAGTACGGTGATGCCAAAAAAAGGTTAAACCTGGCTGTTACCAGACCCCTCAATTTTAAAGAGAAATACCAGTCGCGGAAGTTCAGTTTCTCGCCTGATTTCCCGGAAATGGAGCTGAATATTCCGCTGAACGAGATTGCCTATTATGCGACCTATCCCCAGACCGACTTTTATGTCACGATGAGTGCGCCCATGAATCCTGCCATGAAAGAGGCGCTGCTAACCTATTTCGGAAAATGGACCAAAGGAAAGAATCCGGTCGAAACCGTTGCCATTTTGCTGGAGTTTACTCAAAAGGCATTTCCTTACAAGACCGATCAGGCTCAGTACGGTTATGAGAAATGGGATTTTCCGGATGAAATATTTTATTATCCCTTCAGCGATTGCGATGACAGGGCCGCACTATTATCCTGGCTGGTTTACCACATCGCCAAACTCGATGTGGTGGGAATCATCTTCCCTGGTCATGTGAGTACGGCCGTCCTTTTCCCAAATGAAGTGCCCGGCGACTTCGTCCTCTCCAGGCAGAAGAAATACACCATCTGTGACGGAACTTTTATCGGCGCACCGGTTGGGAAATGCATGCCTCAGTTTGCCGGTAAGCCGGGTGAGATTATCCTTCGGCCGGAGGTCAATGCAGATGAGTTTTTGGCCGAAAAATTATGGGATAAGGTCAATCAAAAGGGAGGAAATCCGGGAGAAGGGAAATGCGAAGTTTCCGACGGACAGGGAAACCTCATTCTCACTGGTTGGTTCGACAAAGCTTTCACGCTGGGGAAGGCTCCAGTCAATCCATCGGGAGGAAGGGATTTGTTTGTGGCCTCATTGAATGCCGATGCCAATGTCAACTGGATCAAGATTCTGGAAGGCACGGGTGCTGAATATGTGACAGGTATCGTTAGAGATCCGGCAGGAAATTTTATTATCTCCGGTAATTTTTCTGGAAGTTTCGGTACTGATGGCAAAAGCATCAAATCAGAAAAACCGGAGCAGTCGCTATTTCTGCTCTCGATGAAACCCGGAGGAGTCATCAACTGGCTCACACCGGTATTTTTTGATGAGGTCAAAACCCGCGAAAACATTTATTACCAGGTTCATCTCGATACCGGCGGAAAATTACTGGGGACGGATTATCTGCCTCAGCAAAACATCAACTGGAAAAACATGCTGATGCTCGACGAAAAGAACAATCTGGTCGCAACAGGCGGTTTCAGCAGTGTGCCGGGTATGATCAAGCGAACGGGTATGGTCAATGCCGCCGAAACCTATGATCTGGCAGCCTTGCTGAAGGAAAAGAACGATCAGCTGATCCTGAACGGATATGACAAGGGAATAGCCGGACTGTTCGCCGTATTTCAGCTGCTGAATGAATTTGAATCAAAACTGACAGGGATTGTGGTCCAGCGAACGCTTGACAAATACAATCCATCATTCAAAACTAAAAGTCCTAACCTTTATCAAAGTCTGACTGTAGTTGAGTTTTTGAAAAACAGCAACGGGGTCGTTTCTTTAAGAACTCTGAACGACAAGTACCTTGAACTGGACATGCTGAAAATCAAAAATGAGACCAACATGAAGATGGTGACGACTCCCGAAGGAGATGCCCGTATCGATTTTATCTCAGGCGCCAAGGTAGGGAAAGCCTTTGTCTGGTTTCCCCTGAACAGCATTACGGTCATGAAAAAAACGGGAGATCTCATTTTTGACTATGCCAAAGACCATTCAAAAGCCAACAAAAATATCAACAAGGACATACTTTTCTGAGACCTATGCGGATTTTATTAATGGTGAAGCGCTTTCAGTTCGGGGGCGCTGAAAACCATGTTTGCGAACTGGCCAATGCATTGACAGCGGAAGGTCATAATGTCTGGCTCCTGACAGGTACCGGATTTCAGAAATGCCGGTTGCATCCGGCCATTCAGCATCATGTAGTCAGATTTTCTGATTTGAAACTCATTTTTCATCTCTGGTATCTGGTGAGACTCATCCGCAAGGAACGGATTGAAGTCATTCATGCGCATCAGCGATTCCCCATTTTTCTGGGTACGCTTGCCGCCAATTTGGGCAAAATTCCTATTGTCGCTACTGTTCATGGCTCTCCGGTAACCGACCTGAAAACAGAATTTGTCAGAAACCGCGTCGATCGTGTGATTGCGATCCGACAAAGTTGTTATGATCGTTTGAAGGAGTCGCCGGTATTGGAATCAAAGGTTGTTTTGATACCTAACGGGATTAATTTGCCTGTTAAGCAGGTTGTCAGAAAGACGGCTAGCCATTGTTTTTCACTGTTTTATATCAGCCGACTGGATAAACATCATGCCCAATTGTTGCGATTTTTCCTGAAGGAGGTGTGGCCGGAGATGATTCGAAGGTATCCTGATTCGATACTGCATATCGTTGGGGACGGAACAGGATTCAAACAGATCAAACAGTTCTGGAGGGGGAGTAAATTCAAACCCTACCGGGAAACTGTCCGACTTGATGGTTATTGTGCAAATGTCGCCGACCTATTCCAACATGCTGACCTTGTAATGGGCGCCGGCAGGGTGGCCATTGAAAGTCTGGTTAATGGTGTTCCGCTGCTCTCACTTAAGTACAATCATCTTGGTCCGGTTACTGACCGCGCGAACCTGAAGAAGATGCAATATGCTAATTTTGTCGATCTGGATGCATCTCCACCTGACCAAAATGAAATGCTTGGTACACTGACCGATTTTATTGTCAGGCGTGAATACTTCGAAAATGAGGCAAAAGAATTGCAACTAAAAATGAGGCTGGAATATGATCTCGATCAGATCGTCAAGGGA
Source organism: Prolixibacteraceae bacterium (assembly GCA_037129695.1). Lineage (GTDB taxonomy): Bacteria > Bacteroidota > Bacteroidia > Bacteroidales > Prolixibacteraceae > CAINVV01. The sequence continues at coordinate 45,798 of JBAXUL010000011.1, read as the reverse complement.
ATTTGCGGTGTTTATAAGGAAGTCATCTGATTCTTCAACAGAAATGAAAAGTCATCTTTTTGATCAAGTTCAACCGGAACAGACCCTTTTTTGAAGATTCTTGCTGTCCGCTGGCCGATCAGAGACAGCTGATTTTCTTCCAGACGAAGCATGGTCCCTTCACGCAAGCCAATGACATACTGGTTTGGATTGATTTCCAGAAACTCTTCAATCCTTTGCTCACGGGTTTCACCTCCGTGTCCTTCAGGATTCTTATCGAGGTAATGAGGGTTGATCTGAAACGGGACCAGATTGAGACAATCAAACCCTTTTGGGTCTACGATGGGCATGTCGTTGGTTGTTCTCAAAGTCGGACAGGCAATATTCGAACCGGCGCTCCATCCTACATAGGGAATTCCGGCAAGGACACGTTGCCTGATTATTGGGAAAAGACGCTGGTCATTCATCATCCTGACCAGTTGCCATGTATTTCCTCCACCTGTTACGATGGCCTCCGCTTCTTCAATTGCTTTTTCCGGATCGTCAAAATGATGGATGCTTGTGACGGCATGACCAATCTCTGCAAAACGCTCTTTCACCCTTTTTTCGTAAACATCAAAAGAAAAGGTGACAGCGGCAAAGGGTATAAAAACAATTTTCAACGCTCTTTTACCCAAAAAATTCGTGATTTCAGGCATTGGATACCGGAGATATTCCTCTCCCGGCATGGTAGAATTGCTAATTAATAAAAGTCTCATCTCCAATTGAATTTTAATCGCTAAATTTAATGAAATGTTTGGAATACTGATAAACCCTGGGCCTGCGCTCCCTGAGCTGGTGGTCCCTGAGATGGACGAAGGGGCAGTCCGCATTTCAGCCAACACAACATTTAAATCCTTCAGTCCCATCAAGAGATAGGCAATAATTGAAATTCGGTGGATGTTGGAAGTAGCGTTCTCCGCCTCACCCGCTCGTAGGCTCTTCGCCTGTTTCTTCTCCGGTTTTCACCGAATTTTTATACATCTGGGTCTAAAAAGTGTTAAAAATGAACAAAATTCTCCATTTTTTCGTATAACTAGGTTGAAAACGGGGAATTGAAATTTGGTTTTACAACATTCAGAAGGATAAATAAATATTTTTACCCCCGCTAAAATTTCAATGTTTGATATGGTAAAAACGAATAGTCCGGTTAAGATTAAAAAAATTCTGGTGGCCAACCGGGGAGAGATTGCAGTACGAATCATGCGTTCATGCAGGGAAATGGGTATCGAAACGGTTGCGGTGTACAGCGATGCCGACCGCTCTTCACTCCATGTACGTTATGCGACGGAAGCCTACCACATTGGCCCAAGCGCATCGTCTGAGAGCTATCTTCGGATGGATAAAATTCTGGAGGTAGCGCGGATATCCGGTGCAGACGCGATTCATCCCGGATATGGTTTTCTATCTGAAAATTCAACTTTTGCCCGGAAATGCCTGGAAGCGGGCATCAAATTCATCGGACCTTCTGCCGAATCCATCGAAGCGATGGGGGATAAGATCAGTGCGAGGAAGCGGATGATAGCTGCCGGGGTTCCTGTAGTACCCGGTACAACGGAGAAGATCGTGGATGAAAAGGAGGCCGTAGAAGTGATCCGGGGTATCGGTCTTCCTGTTATGATCAAAGCTTCGGCAGGTGGCGGAGGTAAAGGAATGAGGCTGGTCAAAAAGGAAGAGGATATCAAAGCCGCCATTCGGGGGGCAAAATCAGAAGCGAAAACGGCCTTCGGAGATGATTCGCTTTATATTGAAAAATACATTGAGTCACCTCATCACATTGAATTTCAGGTATTGGCCGATCAATATGGTGATGCAGTGCATCTCTTCGAACGGGAATGTTCTGTACAACGCCGTCACCAAAAAGTGGTGGAAGAGACCCCTTCCCCGATCATGACTCCGGAGGTTAGGGAAAAAATGGGTGCCTGTGCAGTTGCTGCAACCAAAGCAGCCAATTACGAAGGTGCAGGAACCATCGAATTTATTGTCGATGACAAGCTGAATTTTTATTTCCTCGAAATGAATACCCGCCTGCAGGTAGAACATCCGATTACCGAGCGTGTGGTCGGGGTCGACCTTGTGAGGGAACAGATACGAGTCGCGGAAGGGCATCCGCTGCCCTTCAAACAAAAGGATCTTAAAATGAATGGTCATTCCATGGAATGCCGCATTTATGCAGAAGATACCGACAACAATTTCATGCCAAATCCGGGGAAAATAACGCATATCACCGAACCGATGGGATTGGGTGTTCGTTGCGACGGATACATTCACGAAGGGTACACCATCCCGATTTATTATGATCCGATGATCAGCAAGCTGATTATATGGGGTAGAACGCGGGAAGAAGTCATTGAACGGATGCGGCGTGCCTTGTATGAATATAAGATTTCGGGGGTGAAAACTTCCATCAAGTACCTTGTGAAAATAATGGAAACACCCGATTTCAGGAATGGCACATACAATACCCATTTTATTGAAGACAATGAGGAATTCCTGAACAGTAAATTCAAATGTGATACCCATTGTGAGGACATATCGCTGATTGCCGCATTCATCGAACACTCTGCCAGGGTAAAGCAAACAAAACCGATTGTACCACAAGATCGGGCGGTTGGAGTCAAAGGTTGGAAACACCGGGGCAGACGGGCAGGAATGCAGCGGATGTGAAAAGAGTGATAAGTTATGAGTTATCACTCATAACTTTCTTACAGTGCACAGATCAAGCAAAAACATAAAAATTCTTATACAGCATTATGCAACTTGAATTTAAGGTGAATGACCGCAATGCCGTTGTCAAAGAAATCAAAAGAAAGGGAAACCTTGTCACACTTTCGATTGACGGCAAAATTTACGAAGTCGACATTGAGAAAGTTAGTGGAGAAGAATATTCCATCATCTCGGAAGGTAAATCCTACAATGTAGAGGTGATTCCGACAGATGATCCCAAAATTTACAGGGTCAATACCATTTATTTTGGATTTGATGTCAGTGTCAATGATGCTGAATCCCGTTACATGCAGAAACGCAAAGGCAAGGAGAATGACGGAACCTCTGACACCATCAAATCCCCGATGCCCGGGAAAGTGGTGAAAGTACTGGTCAAAAAAGGGGATCATGTGGAAAAAGGAGATACGGTAGTGATTCTTTCTGCCATGAAAATGGAGAGTGAATACAAAGCCGGCTGTAATGGCGTCGTTTCAAAAGTGGCGGTCAAGGAAGGTGATACCGTTGATGGTAATCAATTGATGGTTGTAATTGGAAAAGACACAAAGAAAAAAGATTAAGTTAAATTCAGCAAAAAGATGATTGACAAATACAAAGAACTGGAAAGAAGAAATCTGGAAGCGGAAGTCGGTGGTGGACTGGATCGGGTAGCCAAACAACATGCCGCAGGAAGAAAAACTGCGAGGGAACGTCTGAGTGACCTGTTGGATCCCGGAACATTTGTGGAGTTCGATAAGTTTGTCGTACACCGGAGCCACGATTTCGGCATGGAAAAATCAATTATTTCAGGTGATGGAGTGATTACCGGTTACGGTAAAATTGATGCCCGCATGGTGTATGTTTACGCACAGGATTTTACCGTTTTTGGCGGCACGATGAGTCGCACAAATGCAGATAAGATTATCAAAATTATGGATTTAGCCATGAACATGGGCGCACCTATCATCGGACTGAACGACTCAGGAGGTGCCCGTATCCAGGAGGGTGTTCAAAGTCTGGCCGGCTATGCAGATATATTTTACCGCAATGTGATGAGTTCGGGAGTAATCCCCCAGATCTCCGCCATTTTGGGACCTTGCGCCGGCGGTGCCGTTTATTCGCCTGCAATCACCGACTTTATCGTCATGGTGAAAGAATCGAGTTACATGTTTGTTACCGGACCTGATGTGGTGAAGGAAGTAACGCATGAAGATGTGACCAAGGAGGAACTTGGTGGTTCAGTGACCCACGGGAGTAAGAGTGGAGTTACCCATCTCACGGCCGACGACGATGAGCATGCCATGCTGATGATTCGGGAACTCTTCAGTTATCTGCCATCCAACAACATGGAGGATCCGCCGTATGTTCCCACTCAGGATGACAGCTACCGCGAAGAACCGGATCTGGACCAGTTGATTCCAGCCGATCCGAACAAGCCTTACGACATGAAGGAGTTGATCGACAAGGTAGTTGATGATCAGAAATTCTTTGAAGTACAAGCAGCCTATGCCCCGAATATACTGATTGGCTTTGCAAGAATGGGAGGCCACAGCGTTGGTATTGTTGCCAATCAGCCGGCTTATCTGGCAGGGGTTCTCGATATCAACTCCTCCACGAAGGCGGCACGTTTCGTCCGCTTTTGCGACGCATTCAATATTCCTTTGGTCACTTTCGTGGATGTTCCCGGATTTTTGCCGGGTACCGTTCAGGAGTATGGCGGAATTATCCGGCATGGTGCCAAGTTGCTTTATGCCTACGCTGAAGCGACTGTTCCCAAAATTACCATGATCACCCGGAAAGCCTACGGTGGTGCCTACGATGTAATGAGCAGCAAACACATTGGCGGGGACATCAATTATGCCTACCCTTCCGCAGAAATTGCCGTCATGGGTGCCGAAGGCGCCGTCAGGATCATTCACCGTGATAAATTGGACCCTGAACAAAAGGCTGAAGCAGTAGAAAATTACAGGGATGCCTTCTCTAATCCATACAAGGCAGCTGAACTGGGTTACATCGACGAAGTAATCTATCCGCGTCACACAAGGTCTAAATTGATTCAGGCGCTTGAAATGACCCACAACAAGCACAAGACAAACCCGCTGAAGAAACACGGAAACATTCCTCTTTAATGGATATGCGACTTAGAAGGGTGGTGAATTGCTACCAAAAACACAAAAGAGAGGCTGGATTCAGCCTCTCTTTTGTGTTTTATATTTTGAATTTTCTTTTTTCCTATTGAGTTTTACCAATTAATTAGGCCTAATCCAATGGTAAACGGATTCATGGCAGGACCGCGGTTGTCCCTGAAGAATTGGGTGAAATAATAGGTTCCGAAGAGGTTGAAACCCTTGTATCCGATGCGGGCTGTTCCTCCTAGCCGGAACGGGCTTACATTAAAGTCGTTATGGTCTTTGGCGATCGTACCGTTGATTTTTGTTTTGGAATGCGACCCCATTTTGATGCCTCCGATTGCACCGACAGATACCCACACGCCGGATTCCCGCGGTAACTGGAACTCAAGCAAAAGCGGAACAGTTAAATAACCCGTTGACAACTTGGTTTTCGTCAGATTCGGATCGGTGATCGGCACCGGTACGATATATCCGTTTTCGTTCTTAATGGTGTAAGGATTTGAAAAACGATAGTCGTTGTAATTTAATCCAAGACCTGTTACAAGTCCGATGTTGTTTTCCTTCTTCTGCAACCCAAAGCTGATCTTGAAAATATTGATGTTCACTTCCATCGACTTATTGTGGTCTACGTCCATGAAATTTTTGGCGGCGTATTTGGAATAGCCAACGTTGTTGAAGGAGTTGACACCCATTTCAAAAAATGACCAGTGTCCCTTGAACTTGGGCTCATGACCGGTCCAGTGCTTGTACTCGTCGTCATTCAGTTTATCGTATTTGACCGAAGCTCCGTGGTGCCCTTCAGCAATCACGACCGTTTTCCGACCAACACGAATTTTTACGGTGTCTTTTCCACCATCGTGGACATTAATGTTGTTGTCCCCGATTTTGACATCGGTTTTAGCTCCATTCTCAATAACCGTGACCATGTTTTTGCCCAAAACATTGACCCGGACGGTATCCTGGGCTTTGGATTGAATTCCGAAAGCCATTAAAATTATGACAAAGAAAAATGTTGTTTTCATGTGTTATGCTTTTATTTTTCAGTTAAGACGGCCAGCTGTAATGAAAAGTTACATCTACCTGTTTAGAGGAACGGAGATCGCAAGCAGTTGCGTATTGAGAGAGATGGATGTCAGTCTGCCATCAGTTCCTTTTCTGCCAGTCAAATGATTTCCCGGTAACCTGGAGAAAAAATGCAGTCCTGCCAGTATAACCTCCTCGCGAGAGAAGAATCCTTTCGGTCCTTCCCCTTTCACCGACTGAAGTTTGTTGTTCAAAAAATCGGTAAGAGGAATTTCAGCATTGGCAAGCATGACTGCCCAAGGCGATTTTACGGGAATAAGATCTGCAAATACCGGTAGTTCTGAATAAACCGGACTGGTTTTGGCCAAAAGCAGGTTGATGCTGTCAGGCTGTCTGGATTCCTGTGAAGTTTGTGCAGATACTGTTGGTTTTATTCGCTTTTGCCTATAGATCGCCGAAGTGGGTACTGATACAAATTTTACATTAGAGGTGACTGACCTGAGCATTTTGGAATCTGTGGTATTTTTTTCATCCGGATTGGCAGGGTGCTGCAGAATAACGGCTGCTTCTTTTTGAACTTCCGGCACTTTTCCCGTTTTTTCGGGATAGAACAGGAAAAATGCCAGTAAAAATAGGGCCGCTACAGCTGCCATACGCATCCATATGGTGCTCAGAGCAATCTTTTTCTTCAGCATGTTCTTTGCCTGAAAGGTAATCTGTAGATCCGGTTTCAGTTTCGTGCTTTTGAGTTCTCCGAAAAACTTCTGTTGAGCAGGATTATTCATGAGCCATTTTTCAAGTGAATGAAATTCAGCTTCATTCAAGTCTCCTTCCATGGCAGCCACTGTAACTGTTTCAAAGAATACGGGATCGTTGTATTGTTCTTTTTTGAGTAATTCCTTGTCAGGATAAACAATATTGCTATCCGCAGATAAGGCCGGGGAAAAGGCTTCCAGTTCTTCGGCAAGATCCGGTTGACTGACCAGAAACAGGCGGAGTTCCTCACTTTTCATCTCATCGAGTCTTCCCTCAAGATAATCGAGGAACCAGATTTCATAATTGTCTCTCGTTATCTTCATATGACTGCATCTATTGTTCCTATGTAGTTCTTCAGAAATATTCTGGAACGGTAAATATACACCTTGACCTGTGATTCAGAGAGACCGGTGATTTCGCCGATTTCCTGGTAGGAATATCCCTCATAATCGCGTAGCAGAAGAACGGACTTTTGAATTTCCGGCAGCCTCTCCACTGCCCGGTTCAGGATATCCTGCAGATCATTGTATCCATGCCCTGAAGCTGTCTCTGGTATTTTGCGGATGTCCATCAGCGTTTCTTTTTTTGCCTTTCTAATCCCGTCTATCATGGCATGGTGTGCAGTGGTAAATAACCATGACTTCACTTTAACCGGATCAACATTTTCGTGATGCACCCAAAGTTTTTCGTAACAGTCCTGTACCACGTCCTGTGCAGTGACGGCTAATCCCAGATTTTTAAGGACATAGCGATAGAGGGCATCTGCCCAGGCATCCACGGCACGGTTATAGTCGGTTAAGGTCATCGTCAGTTCTCATGTTTACAAATAAGACGGGCTACTCATCCAAAAGTTACAGTGACTGTTACAGGTTCTGAAATATAATCATCTGAAAGCTGTTTCGGAAACATTTTTTTATTGTTTTCGTCTTAAATAGTGTACCTGGATACAGATTTATCACATAGCAACCCGGATATAAAAACGCTTTCCCGATAGGAATGTATTCAGACAACTGTTCATAGTCATTTTTAGGCACGAAATTTGTAGAATAAAAATCTGGGACAGATGCTTTCTGTCAGTGGTAGAATGCGAAAAGTCCCTCGTTCTTAAGCGTTAAATAATCTGAAATTGTGATAAAGGGAATTAAAATTTCCACCAACTACTTCGGTAGTTTCTTTTATATCGTATTTTTGTCGTTCAAGTTAAATCCAAGCACCATGAAGCGCAATAAAACAGGTATTCTGATACTCTGGTTGACAGTGATTTTATTCACTTTCACGCAATGTAAAAAAGAGGCAGTAGTGCCTGTGATTGAAAAACCGGTGGTTGTTCCCACTGCAGCTGAAGTCAATAATTTCATATGGAGTTCAATGCATGATTATTATTTGTGGAATGCAAATATTCCTGCCCTGGCGAACAATTATTATGCAAGCAGTAAGGACAGTCTGAATACGTATCTGAATAAATATACGGATCCCAATAAATTATTCAATGATTTGTTGTATCAGTACAATGTGGTGGACAAATGGTCATTTATCGTTAATGATTACACAGTCATTGATAATTGGATTTCAGGTATTTCAAAAACCATGGGGTATGATTTTCAGCTTTACCTGTTAAGTTCGGGCTCTGATGCAGTTTTTGGGGTAATCAGGTATGTATTGCCCGGATCGCCTGCCGAGAAGGCAGGGCTTAAAAGGGGCGACTTGTTTATTAAAATTGACGGGACACAACTTACAACAACCAATTACCAGACCTTAATAGCAAAAGAGACTTTTACTCTCACGTTGGCACAGATGTCAAACGGTAATACGACCTTAACGCCCACGACCACAACTGCGATGATGACAGCCGTGCAAATGCAGGAGGATCCTGTTTTGCTGAGTAAAGTGCTCACTGTTAACGGAGCGAAAATTGGTTATTTGGTTTACAATGGTTTTACTTCAGATTATGATCTGAAACTGAATACCACCCTCCAGCAGTTAAAAGCCGCGGGTATTACCAAAATTATTGTCGACCTGCGCTACAATGGCGGAGGTTCTGTGCAGACGGCCACCTATTTGGCCAGCATGATTTATTCGACGGATGTCACCAAAGTATTTTCCAAGAGCGTGTACAACACCATTCTGCAGCAATATTTTACCCAGCAGTATGGGGCTGATGCACTTTTGAATAAGTTTACCAATAGCGTCGCGGCAACCACCACTACAGCGCAGACTGCCATCAATAGTCTGAACCTGAGTGATGCCTATTTCATTGTTTCTAAAGAAACTGCATCTGCCAGCGAGTTGTTGATCAATGGTTTAAAGCCTTATATGAATGTCGTTGTCATTGGAGCCAATACCTATGGGAAATATGTCGGATCATTTACCATTAAGGATTATGACAATGCCGGAAATCTGGTTACAACCCATAAATGGGCCATGCAACCAATCACTGTTAAAATCGCCAATTCTGCCGGAGTCACTGACTATGTTAATGGCCTGACTCCAGATCTGGCAGCCAAAGAGGACGTCGGCGCCCTTCTGCCATTTGGCGATGAAAATGAGTTAATGTTGAAAGCCTGTTTAGACAGGATCAAGGGATTGAAATCATCAGCTATGATCAATGCCAGTGCTTTGGCCAATTCAAAATATATCTTTGGTGCCAGGGAACAAAACAGGTTTGCACACGACATGTACCTGAATCAGGAGAAGTTGTTAAGACGAACAAAATAAAGCTTGGGAAGATACAAGAGATGAGATATAGGAGATGAGATGAAGGAAGATGTCTCAACTCTAATATCTCATCTCTTGTATCTGGTGCCGGGAAACATAAGGTCCCATATGATTGATAATTGAAGATAATTATGGATGACAAGCAGTTGAAATTGGATGAACGTTACCTTCGGATGGCAGCTGTGTGGGCCGAAAATTCCTATTGCAAACGCAGGCAGGTAGGAGCACTGCTGATCAAGAATAAAATGATCATCTCTGATGGTTACAATGGAACACCTTCAGGTTTTGAAAACAACTGCGAGGATGAAAATGACAAAACGAAGCCATATGTTCTTCATGCAGAGGCAAATGCAATCACAAAGATTGCGAAATCCCACAACAGTAGCGATGGGGCTACTTTGTATGTTACTTCATCGCCCTGCATTGAGTGCGCCAAACTCATTATTCAGGCCGGAATCAGAAGAGTGGTCTTTTCGGAAAACTATCATTTGAATGACGGGATCGAATTGCTCGAAAGAGCGAAGATTGATGTGGTGCAAATTAAAGGCTAGAGGCTAAAGGCAAAAGTAGAGAACGCTGCAAGCTTATTTTTCTATGGGTTGTATCATGTAACAAAGGGGAAAAAATATAAATATAAATAGTGCCTACAAATTAGATCGATGGAAAACAACAACAGAAGAATTTCACCCTGGATCCCGTTAATGCTGGGTTTAACCCTGATTTTCGGTGTTTGGCTTGGAATTAGATTACAGAACAGGAAATTGGCAGCCATGTTGCCTTCGCAGTTGAATAACCGGAGCAAACTGGATCAGGTAATCAATCTGGTGGAGGGGAATTACGTGGATGAGGTCAATTCGAGGAAATTAATTGAGGATGCGATTCCGGAGGTGTTAAAACAACTGGATCCTCATACCGTTTATATCCCTGCCAAAGAGATGCAGGGGGTATCCGAAGAGATGTCAGGAAATTTTGGCGGCATTGGTGTGCAGTTTTCGATCCAGAATGATACGGTGATGGTCATCGATGTGATTTCCGGTGGTCCTTCCCAAAAACTGGGTATCCGAGCAGGTGACAGGATTGTGAGAGTAGGTGATACTACGATGGTTGGCAAAAATGTCAAAAATGAGTTGGTATTCAAAAAACTCCGTGGCCCCAAAGGGACCAACGTGAAGGTTGGCATCTCACGAAAAGGTTTACCTGAAATGATGAGTTTCAACATTACCAGAGGCGATATCCCGATTTACAGTGTGGATGTCTCTTACATGATCGACAACAAAACCGGGTACGTAAAAATAGGACGCTTTGCAGAGAGAACCTACGAGGAATTCATGGCTGCCATGGCCAAACTGGATGGTGGGGGAGCCGAGCAGCTTATCATCGACTTACGTGGAAATCCGGGAGGTTATCTCAGCTCCGTAATCCGGATGGTTAACGAGGTGCTTGACAAGGGTGAACTCATTGTTTATACTGCTGGCAGAACACAACCAAAAAAAGTATTTAATTCTGAGAGCCGTGGAAAATACTATGGGAAAAGAGTGGTTATTCTGGTTGATGAATATTCGGCCTCGGCCAGCGAGATCTTTGCCGGAGCCATTCAGGATAACGACCGCGGTACGATCATAGGCAGAAGGACTTTTGGTAAGGGCCTTGTTCAAGAACAGGTTCCGTTTTATGACGGCTCAGCCATTCGCCTTACGGTTGCCAGGTATTATACGCCTTCGGGACGCTGCATTCAAAAATCTTACCTCAAAGGGACAGACGACTATTATGCAGACATTACAAGAAGGTATGCCCATGGCGAGTTTGAACAAAAAGACAGTATTCATCTGTCCGATACTGTCAAATATTTCACCCGCCTTAAGCGGGTGGTTTATGGTGGAGGAGGGATTATGCCTGATATTTTTGTTCCTGCCGATACAACCGGGAATTCTCCCTATTTATTTAAATTGATGCAAAAGGGTCTTGTTTATCAATATGCTTTCGATTATGCAGACAAGCACAGGAGTGAGCTATCTCACCTGAAATCAGGGCAAGAATTTGCTGAGTATCTTCGAAAAGTCTCCATTTTTAATGAATTCATCAATTATGCTTTAAAGAATGGCATTTCGGGAAATGAGGCAGGGATTAAAGCTTCCGGGAAGATCATTGAGACCCAGCTGATGGCCTACATTGCCAGAAACATTATTGGGGAAGAGGGATTTTACAGTATCATCAGTATGATAGATAATACTTTGCAGGAAGCTGTGAAATCCATTAACAGCAAGGACAAGCTGGTAAGTGTAAATTAAGAAGAAATTCAGCGAATAGAGATAAAAAAAGGGTTGAAATTTTTCAACCCTTTTTTTATTATTTGACGAGATCTTCCAGCCTTTTATAGGCTTCATTGACCCCGGTTACATATTCATTTTTCAACTTCTGGTAATAAGCTTTAACCAGTTTCCGATTGTTTTTTCCATCCGGATTGTTGATCTTATCGACTGTCATGTTATGTAAAACAACAATTTCGTCGATTACAGCCATTGCTTCAAGTTCCTTGCCATTGAAGGTTTGTACAAAATCGATGCAATCACCGATTAATTGGGACGATAGAAATTCTATCTCCTTTTTCAGTTGTCTGATACTTGCCATAACTTAAATTTAATTATTTAAAATAGTCTTGTCTTTTGTTGAGGTGCGTTTTTCTTCTTCTTTTTGAGTTTATCCGCTTCGGCTTCCGCTTCGACGTCAACAATTTTCTTTCTGAAACCTGCAGGATCGGGTAAAGTCCAGCTGTTTTTGCTGTCCCAGTTGGATCTTACCTTGATGACTACCTGGTAATAACATACTTCTTCCGGCTCCTGATTTGTCTTTAAATTTCCTGAATCCCAAACACCATTGTCATTTTTGTCAAAAATTGCTTTCAAAAGGTATTTAGCAGGTTCCAGAAATGGGATGGTAACCTCTTCGTCCTTTTTGATTCTGATTGTTTTCAGAACTTTCTCTTCTTTGGCATTCTCAAGAAGCTGGATAACTGTGGGTCCGCTGACATTCTTCACCGAGTAGATGATTTTACCGTAGTGCTCTTCTTCCTGCGTCTTGAAGTCATTCTTGACCGCCTTCCCGTAAAGACCATAAATTGTATTCAGGGCAGTTGAATCAATGGTGAGTCTGTAATTTGTCCCGAATTCCCAGGGAAATGAGACGAAAAATCTTCTGAGATTGGTTGAATCCGGCTTTATTTTGGGAGAGATTTTGTAATAGGTGGTATCTTTTTTGACGTAAAGTTTGAGTTTCGAACTATCGAAAGAGGCGATCGGTTCTGGTGATTCAATACGGATATCCCGGTAAGGATCTAAATTGGCTCCGATATTGGTGGCGAGGGTCACACTTTTAGATTCATTGACTATTTTCCGTCGTTTTTTTCGATCATTTTTATCTGCCTTATTGGTCAGGTCATCTGAGAGATAAAGCTTAACCGTATCCTTTTTAACGTAAAATACACCCAGGCTATCCTGCTGGCGATAGGAGAGTTTTAATGCCAGCGTGTCTCTTTTGATCACCAGGGAGTCAGTAATCCATATTTTTAACGTATCGGCATGCCTCGATTTCTCTATCTGGTTCCATGTGTCTTTTGGATGAACATTCAGTAACTCGACGTTAAAGGTGTCTGCAGTTGAACCGGTGAAGGTTAAGTCAATTGTCTGCCGATTCGGACGGTTATACTTGTCCAGGTTGAGATCGAAACCCTTCTCAAAGAACATGGAGAAATTGACCGGATCAGGGTAGAATCGTGTTTTACCCAAAACCACCAGGGTATCCGCACCTGTGACTACCGTGTCGCGCTTCGGTTCATAAGTGGCGGATGGTATGATTCGTTTCTCCAGAAAGGCTATGGAATCGACACCCGCCGTGTATTTCATGTTGTTGTCGATATCTGCGATCGCATACATCATGTAACTGGTGGCAGGCAAGTTGGTGATAGCGAAGAAGCCCTGGAAATTAGTTTTACCGACAAAATCAGGCCGGGATTTGTGAACAAGTGTGTCAGAAGTGCCCTTGTAAAGAAGTACATAGCAATTGGGGGAAGGTTCAAGTGTAAAGGCATCCCTGACAAATCCGACGATCCTTAAGGAATCTAAAACGGGGCCGGTAGAGAAGGCCATCCGGAGATTCTTGTATTTATTTTTCTCGTTGTTGTCAACGATCCCATCTTTAAAATCGAGTGAATAGGTCGTGTTTGGCTGCAGCTTTTCGTTTAAATCAACCACAAAGGTCTTTCCCTTGGATGTGAATTTGGGCTTTTTTGTGGTAGGAGGAGAAATGATGAATTTTTCATTCATATCCTCAGCGATAACAAACTCATTGAACGTTATTCTTACTTTGTTGTCCTTGTAATTGAGCTGATTGAATTCGGGTATACTTTTGACAATCGCGGGAGGGTTTTTGTCTTTCGGACCTCCTCTGGGCATCCCCATGTTGGCACATGAATAGATCAGAACCATTGGGACCAGTAAGGAAACAATGTGATATATAATCCTCTTTGCCACAGTCCGTCTCTTTATTAATTTGAATTGGTTATTCTGGATCCGATCGGTCATTCAGCGATAATCAGCATCTGATTGAAAATCCAGGTCAGGTTATTGGTACCTGGTATATTTGACATACAGTTCAATTGGTTCTGAACTGTTCCCTCCTTTCAACACGACTCTGGTGGCAGACCCGTTCCGATTGGCATGAACAAGATAGAAACTTGTAGTTGTAATTTCTCCTTTAATGATTTGTTCTACGTGCCGGGTAATGTTAAATGTATAAGTCCCGGTGGAACCATCATAAATACCACCATAATAGGCAGAGGAAAGCTGACTGTCTTTCGGGAAAGTCTCTGTATTGCTTGAATCCATGTATTTAAGATACAATCGTCCTGGCAGTTCATACCTTCGGTAGTCTGTGGCCAATGTATCAACATGAAACACAAGAGATGCCTTGCTGACTACATATTGCGTCGAATCCTTCCATTTGTTTAGCGAAGGGATATTGACTTTAACCTTAGTGCCGGCGGTTGGCTGGAGATAAATCAAAGTGTCCTGTATCAGTTCCTGGTTCAGGTGAGGGCTAAAGGAGGTCTTTTGATAATCATGCGCAAAAGAAGCTACATTGGCTGAATTGGCGGTGACATTGTAGGAGAAAAACAGGGAGTCTTTTGTGGCAGTGTGGTAATAAAGTCCCATACCTGTCCCGGCGACAGTGAGACCGATCAATGATCCTTTTTTGCTGATGGGAACCGATTCGATATAAAGTCCCTTGAAATATTTCAGAAATTCTTCGTTGGAGGTCATCTTGAGTGAGTCCAACTTGAGAAGCCGGTTTCCCAATTCAGGATTGAGCTGAAAACGAACATACTGGATCGTGGTATCAGTCTGTGCTGAATCGGTTCTGAATTTTGGGATGAAACTGACTGTTCCGATCGGAACCGGATTGGCCAATGATTTCAGATTGAATGACGACAGGTATTTGGCATCGTAGTCAAGTCCTCCGTTCAGTTCATATACCTTCAGGGTTTGCTTTGTCAAGGTATCTCCGTAAAGTTGTTTGTACATCAACCTTAATACCAAAGAATCAAGCTTTGCCGTCTTGTCATAATCGGGATTTGCGGCAAGACGGTACTGGGCAGCAAAACCACCGTCAGTTCTGCCGAAAAGGGGATCGTTGAAGCTGCCAACATAATTAAATGCAGGATGATCTACCCTTATTTTCTCATCAGAGAAGGTAAATGACCGAATGGTCCCTGCTTCGTAATAGTTTCTGCTGTAAACAACAGAACTACCCGGGATTAGATTTTTTCCCAGACTGTCGTCTCCTTTTTTGCAATTGGTAAGGATGAGAGATAATATAAAAATAGCCCCCACAAGGGATAATGCTTCAAAATTTCGATTTTTCAATGGAATCAACTTTTTTTAGTAAAATCGGCGAAAATTATAAAATTTTATTGTAAAAATCGAAATAAGAATCAATGTAACTTTCTTTGGGTTGAAAGTCCAGATACTGCATTCCTGAATCTTTAATGTGCTGTTCGATATTCTTGTTAATCACTTCACTTCCTTTGATTGCTGCATCTGAATAATTCAGAGCCAGTTTGCTGTAATTCTCGAAATTTGGCTCGTTGATGATTGATATATCATTCATATCGATGCCGTCTTCTGCAATTTTCCGGGCCATCTCACCGTTCAACGGATTTTCAAACTGATCATTGTAAACAGAATAGACAATACGGGTATTGGCAAACAATGGATTGTCTTTGTAGGTTTTTTTAACAAATAATGGCACCATGCCTGTAAACCAGCCATGACAATGAATGATATCGGGTGACCAGCGAAGTTTAATTACCGTTTCAAGAACACCCCTTGCGAAAAAAATTGCGCGTTCGTCATTGTCGTCAAATTCGACATTATTTTCGTCTCTCAGTGAATATTTTCTTTGAAAGTAATCTTCATTGTCGATAAAGTATACCTGCATCCTGGCGGCCTGAATTGATGCAACCTTGATAATCAGCGGATGATCATTGTCGTTGATGATCAAATTCATTCCGGATAGTCTGATCACTTCATGGAGCTGGTTTCTTCTTTCATTGACATTTCCGAAACGTGGCATGAAGGTACGGATCTCTTTTCCCCGTTCCTGTATCCCCTGTGGTAGAAATCTGCTTATTTCGGAGATCTCCGATTCAGGCAAATACGGTGTGATTTCTTGTGAGATAAATAGAACCTTCTTTTTTTCCATTCCTTTAACTTAAATATTTTGCAAAAATATATAAAATTTGCGCAACTTTCAATCATTTCCAAGAGGTTAAAAGTTAAACTAAGTGAAAGACAGGAAAGATGGTACATCCGGCCTCATGTCGGGTAACCGGGTGGGGAGCAGTCCTTCATCGTTTGATCCATTCATGTAGGTGAATAGAAAATTAGATTCTTGCCCTTTTTCTTTAGTCATTCAAGTTCTCTTTAGTCACTTTTATTTAGTTACTTTGCGTGTAGATTTGATGCATAAAATGGAGCTTTTCAGGACAATAAATGAGTTGAATCAGGCCCTTGAGCCTGTAAGAGGGAAGGGGCTTTCGATTGGCTTTGTTCCTACCATGGGTGCCTTGCACAGGGGGCACCTCTCATTGGTGGAACGTGCTTCCAAAGAAAACGACCGGGTTGTTGTTTCCATTTTTGTGAACCCTACTCAGTTCAATGATCTGAATGATCTGAAAAATTATCCCAGAACTTTGGATGCGGATACCCTGCTGCTTTCGTCAGTTTCCTGCGATTACATTTTTTCGCCGGGAGTCGATGAGATTTATCCGGAACCGGATACCCGGAAATTTGATTTTGGTAATTTGGAAACTGTCATGGAAGGACAATTCAGACCGGGTCATTTCAATGGTGTCGCTCAGGTTGTCAGCACACTTTTCAGCATCGTCCAACCTGACAAAGCCTATTTTGGATTGAAGGATTTTCAGCAATATTCTATCATTAAGAATATGACAGTCAGGCAAAATCTGCCAGTCTCCCTTGTGGCATGTGAGACAGTAAGAGAGGCTGACGGTCTTGCCATGAGTTCCAGAAATGGGTTGCTTACCCCTGAGCATCGTCGGATAGCACCTCATATTTATCGGATTTTGAAGGAGGCTCGTGCCGAATCCGGTAACTTTGATCCGGCCACAGTGAAGCGTCATGTGATCGAAAAAATTAATTCGACAGGATTGCTTCGAGCTGAATATTTTGATATAGTGGATGAGATGACACTTCAATCTGTCTCTGACTGGGAGCAAAAAGGTACGAAAGTTGGCTGTATTGCCGTTTTTGCCGGCTCAGTCCGATTGATCGACAACATAGTATTTGACAAATAACAATATTCCAGATGTTTATAGAAATTTGTAAATCAAAGATACATAGGGTTACCGTTACAGGTGCTGATCTTCAGTATGTAGGAAGTATCACCATTGATGAGGATTTGATGGATGCGGCTAACCTGATCGCCAATGAGAAGGTGCAAGTCGTCAACACCAACAATGGGGAGAGATTTGAAACCTACGTGATTCGCGGGAAAAGAAAATCGGGTGATATTATTCTGAACGGTCCGGCTGCGCGAAAGGTGGTTGCTGGCGATATCATCATTATAGTTTCCTATGCGACCATCGATTTTGAAGAGGCAAAGACTTTTCAACCATCCATTATTTTCCCGGATACGGAAACCAACCGGCTGATATAAGTAATGAACAAATCTTAGTGGGGTAATTTTTCTTTGCGGCCTTTGCGAACTTTGCGCGACACAACCGGCAGAATTCCCGAAATCGGAAATCAGAATCTACAACATTTAATATTCTTATAACTTAGTACCAATTGGCTAAACTTAAAACATCATTTGTCTGCCAGAATTGCGGATATGCCTCACCTAAATGGATCGGACATTGTTCATCCTGTGGAGAGTGGAATACTTTTCAGGAAGAGGTATCTCTTCCTGTCAGAAATGGTTCTTCTCATGCCGGAGCTCAGTCAACTTCGAAACCCGTTACCCTGGACGAGATTGATTTGCTTGAGTTGCCTCGCATCGACACTTCCAATACCGAATTCAACAGGGTTCTGGGAGGAGGAATGGTACCCGGCGGGCTGATCCTGCTTGGCGGTGAACCGGGCATCGGAAAGTCAACCCTGGTGTTGCAGATTGCCTTGCAGCTCAAAAACAGAAAAGTACTTTATATTTCCGGCGAAGAAAGCTTGCAGCAGTTAAAGATGCGGGCTGAACGGCTGGAGGGGAATAATCCCGCGTGTCTTTTTTTGTGTGAAACGGTGCTTGAATCGGTTCTTCTCCACATCGACCGGGAGTCTCCTGATCTGGTCATTATTGATTCCATCCAGACTGTCACCAGCGAAGCCATCGAATCCACGGCCGGCAGTGTAACTCAAATCAGAGAGTGCACCATTGCCATCATGAAGCTGGCCAAGTCCAAAAATATCGCGGTGATTCTGATCGGACATATCAACAAGGAAGGAAGCCTCGCGGGACCAAAGGTCCTTGAGCATATCGTTGACACGGTCTTACAGTTTGAGGGAGACAGAAACCATCTTTACAGGATAGTCCGGTCTGTGAAGAACCGATTTGGATCTACCTCCGAACTTGGAATATATGAAATGCAGCAATCCGGCCTTCGCGAGGTAAGTAATCCATCTGAAATGCTTCTTTCCTCCCACAACGATGGATTGAGCGGAACTTCCACTGCGGCTGCCATTGAGGGGATGCGTTCATTTTTGATTGAGGTGCAGGCTCTTGTAGGATCTGCGGCCTACGGAACGCCTCAGCGGTCTGCAACCGGCTATGACCTGAGGCGAATGAATATGCTTCTGGCCGTTCTGGAAAAGAGGGCTGGATTTAAGCTGATGGTGAAGGATGTTTTTCTCAATATTGCAGGTGGTTTAAGGGTAGATGACCCTGCCATGGACCTTGCGGTCATCTGTGCAATTCTCTCTTCTAATTTCGACATCGCCATAGACAAGGGAATCGCTTTTTCCGGAGAAATTGGTCTGACTGGCGAAATACGACCTGTAGGAAGGGTTGAACAACGCATCGCTGAGGCGCAGAAACTGGGATTCAAGGAAATTTATATTTCAAAATACAACAAAGGAGTCGATTTTTCGCGCTTTGAAATCAAGATTCACCAGATCGAACGCGTCGAGAAACTGGTGAGAGAACTGTTTGGAAAAAAAGAAAAGTGAAAAATGATGACTCATTTTTCACTTTTCTTTTTTCTTTGATGCTTCAGTTCCTAGTATTCCCAAAGATCCTGCTCGTAGTTGAAAATTGCATTCTTGATTCTGTCTGATTCCAGAGAGGCATATTCATCGGATGCATACTGCGAGACGTTGCGGTTGTCGTAAACGTTTTCTTCCTTCACGATGTAGCCATCGAAGTTCCGGATTAAGAAAAGGTCATCAAAACTATAGTTCCTTGCGCCATTTCGTGAATTCAGAGATTCATTTCTCGCCAGAAGTGTTCTGATTTCAGGATAATAGACCCAAAAGAGTTTCTTTCTCAGAAGTACTGCCTGTTCTTTATCCTCATCCCGATAGTAAAGTTTTATGGGACAAATGCCAAGAATTCGAACCTGTAAGGCAGATTTTTGTTTATCAAAGTACCATATCTCCTTAATCATCAGTTGTTTTACTTGCTCTGTAGGAATGTCCTGCTGGATGGTGACATCTTCCATCTGACCTGTTTCGAAATTTCTTCGTTGCACGGTTTTACTGGTGGCTCCGAATTGAGCTTTTACCTGATCATAGCTGATGGGGGTTGCAAATTCATTATCATCCAACGGGGGAGCATCAAATGCAGTGATGGTATTGTCTTTAATACCTTTCAAAAGCAAGTTGATCAGATTGTACCTGCCCTGAATCTCACGGGTAGGAAAATAGAATTGCTGGTTCATTTTTTCCCTCATATCAACTAACCGCCAAACGGTCTTTGACCAAATGACATCAGCTTCCCTTACACCGGGGAGAAACGCTGGTTTGCGCTCAATCGTGGTTATTTTTTCATACGCGCCGTTGTTCCTGTTCTTGACAAGATTTTCAATTCCCTGGCCCATGAGGGTACCGCAGGTTGTTGTTCCGGCGAGAAAGATCAAAATGAAGAGATATTTCTTTTTCATCGCTAATATTTTTTTTTATTGCTCCCTTTTATTGGGAAACTTGCCTGTATGCCAGTTGGCAAATTCTTGTATGTGAGGAAGATGCCCCTGAAGCCTGCTTTATCGCTTAATTAAGTTTAAAGCTAATCGGAGCTAAACTTCTGGTAACTCCATCATCACCTTTTACGATAATGTTGTCGATGTAAAGGCGGGAGCCGCGGGTCAGTTTGCCAAACAGATCTTTTTGTTCCTGCGAGAATCGATTTCCGGTTGTTGCCTTGTCAACCATAAAACCGCCTTGCGAGGTTGAAACCATAAAAGATAGCACCTGAAATTTCATGTCAAATTCAAATTCAGGTATTTCGGCAAATACACCCTGCTCTGCCAGTAATTCGTTTTTTGAAATCGAACCTTCGTTCTTCCCGGCTACTGATGCCACAGGTTTTGGAACACTTTTCACCCTGAAAGGGATGGATCCGATAGGTTTGACGGTTTTATCCTGCTTCACACTGACAGAGATACTGGCTTGAACGCCAACTTTCTCAGGGTAAGCAAGAAAACCGGATGTAGTTGTCTCAATACGGCCGTTCGTCATGGTGACAATAATATCCCGGGGAGTAAAACCAGGTACCGAGATGGATACGGGGTTCGCCAGACCGGCATATAGAATATTCATTTTGGTTGGAGAGACAGTCATCGATGGTACGGCAACCTGGTATTCCTTTTCAAAAGGATATTGTACTACGACCCCATTTGGATTTTTAAAATTGATAAACCCTCTCCAGACAAAAGTTCCTACAGTCCCGCAGTTGGCACGGTAAGTTCCTGCGTTTTCGCCGGGTATGATCGGAAGTCTGTTTCCGCCGACTACAATGTCAGGAACTGCAGTTGTGTCGATGGCTGAAATGAAAACTTTTGCCTCATAGGTATCACCCAAAAGAACGAAGTCCGTTTTTGGAATGACCAATGCTTTCAGTTTGTTAAACTTGAAAGAGGATGCGTCAATCTTTGTGTAATAGTAATTGATCAAATCCGACTCACTATTCCGGATATCACTTTGTATTTTTGACATCAGTGTTATCACGGCAATCAGCGGATAACCCTGGAATTTGCTGCTTTCCCAGGTAGGTCGGCTTCCTTCGGTCCCCGGTGGGTTGGAAGTGTCGAGGCTTTTTTCAATCGAAGATATGATGGCGATCTCTTTGGGATCGATTTTTGAAATAATGAATTGACGGTAATCCTCAATGGCGGTTTTCAATAAGGTACCATTCCCTTTGGTCATCATGACCTCTTCAGCGTACTGCAGGTCTTCCTTGACGACAATACTGTCAATCCTTCCCTTTGGACCATCAGCTTTTCTGACGATTATTTCTTTGAGTCGGGTAATGTAGTTGTAAAGGGTATCTGTCCTTTCCTTGACCTGAAGAACGATGCGGTTCAATTCTCCTGCTTTTTGAGGATTCTCAAGTGCAGCATTGTTGAAATGGTCGTATACACTTTGATTTTTGTTGCTGAAGTTTTCGATGGTTTTCATGAAACCCTTGTCAACTACGGCGAATGCATCTACTACAGACTTGTCGACATTGAGAGCCAACATAGCCGTTAATACCAGGTACATCAGGCTGATCATTCGTTGCCGGGGTGTTTCCGGACAGTTTTTTACACTCATTTGGTCAGCGAATTGATTAGATTAACCTTTGATATTCATTGCGCCGAGCATATTCCCGTAAACCTGGTTCAATGCTTCCAGATTCTTGTTCATGCGCTCAGTCAGTTGACGGTATTTTTTAGCTTCTTCCAGCGTCTGATTGACCATTTGTTCCAATCCGGTCTGATCAGTTACACTTTTACCGGACAATTCGGTCAGTTTTTTAACATTCTGAAGATGAAGTTCGTAGGAAGAGTTCAGAGATGACATACTCGTATTGATCTTTGAAACTTCGCTTGAATAGTGTTTTGAATTTTCATTGATGGCAATGATATCCTTGTGGATTGAATCCGTAAATTCCTTGTAGGAGACAGTCAATTTATCGCTGGTTGACGTAAGTTGCTGGTTGATTTTTTTGGTTGAATCAGCAAAACTCTCAGCCAATTCCTTGGATGAACCGGAAATCAGTTTGGAAGAGTGTTCGTAACTGTGTACCAGATCGCCCAATGATCTTTCAACGGAAAGGGTTGCCTTGTTGTTGACCTCTGAAAAAGAGTTCATCGATTGAGCTGCAGAACTCAGGTTTTTGACGTAAATGTCAGTAGCCAGAGTAGCACTTGAAATATCTGAAATTCCTCTGGCGGTATTGGTTAGATCAACCAGACCTTTTTTAAGCTTGGTCAGCATTTCAGGAGTAATTTCTGCTTTTTCCAGCAGATCACCGAATCCGCCGCTTGAAACAGGTTTTTCAGGAATTATGATCTTCTCTTCAAATTCAAACTCAGGGCTCAATTGAGGATATACCTTGGTCCAATCCGGTGTTTCAACCATAGGCTCGAAAGCTGAAAGAAAGAAAATCAATGCCTCGCATGACATTCCGATCATCAGCATCGTGCTTCCACCTGTCCAGTGTTGTAATTTAAAAAGTGCTCCCAGCAGTACGACGGATGCGCCGATACTGTAGAAGTAATTCATTGTGGATCTCCATTTATGTGAGTGAGTCAATTCCGCAAGTCCCATGATATGTTTTTTTATTTTTGGTTTTGGTTAAAATTCGTCGCCAAATGAAGAACGAACGCACCGGAAGCCAACATACGATTTTGCCGTATCCTGGTATTCAAAAGTCCGTGTTCCAACCTGGATGTAAAATGCGATGTCTTTCCATGAGCCACCTCTGGTCACTTTTCGTTTCATGGTAGCAGGATCATCGGGTAATGCATTGTATTCGAAGTTTGGATTCAAATCATGCATGAAGTTATAAGTTGATTCATCGTAGGCAGTAATGGTCCATTCCGCAACGTTTCCGGCCATATCGTACAATCCGTAACCGTTCGGTTCATAGGTCGCCACTTTGACGGATGCTTTTCCTCCATCGTCGCTATAGTTGCCACGCATTGGCTTGAAATTGGCCAGAAAGCATCCGGTCCGGGAACGGGTATAATAACCACCCCAGGGATACATCGAATTATCCAATCCGCCTCTTGCCGCAAATTCCCATTCGGCCTCAGACGGCAGACGATAATCCTGCACTTCAAATTCGTTCTTGTTGGAGAGACTCTTGTTTTTAAAATTGGTTCGCCACATACAGAATGCCTTGGCTTGCTTCCAGGTTACACCGACAACAGGATAGTCATCGAAACTTGGATGTGAGAAATACATCTTGGCCATCGGTTCATTGAAAGCATAGGTGAAATCCCTGATCCAAACCAAAGTATCCGGATAAATATTAACAGATTCGCTCATGACAAAACTGGAGCGGTTCTGTATTGGCACTACCTTGCCGTTCAAATCCACGATGCTACCGGTATAGGCCTGTTTGCTGTAATTGTATGAGTTTTGACGTTGTGCAGCCTGTTGAAGATCCACCCAGTAATAATTGTAATTCAATTTTCTGATGTCAATCTCTTTTTTTCCAAAGATTCGTTCACTCTTGTCGTAATAGAGTTGTTCCAGTTCAACGGCATAGTCAGACTTTTTCGGATTGAGTTTGACATTCCAATCGAGAACCGGTGGATCAATAGGATCTCCCTTGCGGGTGGTCGCTGGTTTAAATTCCGGATATTTCTGAGAAAGAAGATCCCTGGAAATGGAATCGCGCACCCAATAAACGAATTGGCGGTATTCGTTGTTGGTTATTTCAGTGTCGTCCATCCAGAAAGTGGCCAGATCGACTGTACGTGTAGGCGTTGTCACACCGGTAATATCCTGATCTGATGGTCCCATGTTGAAACTCCTTCCGGGTATCAAAACCATCCCCTGAGGGGTGGGCTCCAGGTACTTTCCTCTTTTTTGAACGCCCACCAATTCCCCGCTTCCGGAATTATGACATCCGGAAAGTAGCAGTAATGCTGAAAAACTGCCATAAGCAAACAATCGTTTTATCGTTCGACTCATATTTTGTGAACCACTTAATTTCAATTCAAATTTACAAAAACCGCACACTCTTGGATTTTTGTCCCCTGTTTTTGTTTAATAGAACAGAATAAGACAAAAAAAGTTCATGAGAACCCGAATTATAATTTGATAAAACAGAAGTATTCAAATCATAAGAATACCCTATTCTTAAACCATTTTGCATTTCAAAGCCCATAAGTACTACGATGGCGTCTTTATTCCGGTACCCAATTCCTCCCCAAAATTTCTTATTGTACTGAATGATAAAGTCCAGGTCAATTTGAGAAGAGGTTCCGTCTGATTTCAGCAGGAATGAAGGCTGGGCAGTAAAACGGTCATCGTTAAGTTCAAGGTTGTATCCTCCGGTAAAATAGTAATGCCTTCTTAACGAATAGTGGCCCTGTTCTTCAAAGGAAAAAGAGGGCTGGGTCAGATGCAGTGCAGAAAAAGCAAGATAATAATTCTTCTGTCTGTAAAATAAACCAGTTCCAAAATCGGTAAGAATGCCATTTACCTCCTGTTTTGGCAAAGCGGGATCGGAACCATCGATAAGGTCTCCACCATCAGACTCAGTCCAACCGGGACGCAGGTTTTTGTTCATTAATCCAACATAAACACCACATCCCAACAGCCCTTGTCTAAACTTTACACGGAAAGAATAATTCAATCCGAAGGAGACATTACTTTCATAGCCAATCGCATCCTTAACTACTGTAAACCCCAGACCGTCTGCATTTCCAATTATTTTGGCCGGTGCATCAACCTGAAAAACAGTAGTCACCGGAGCTCCGGGAAAACCAACCCATTGTTGTCTGTTTAACAATGAGAGGTCTATTAAACCGGTACTTCCGGCATACCCGGGATTAATCATCAGATGGTTGAACATATGCTGACTAATCTGCGGATCCTGCTGTGCGTACGCGGTAAAAGTACATATATTTAACAAAATCAACAAAAGTCTGTTAAATTTCATTCTGTTGCAGTATTTGAGATTGGCCGGACTGAACCCGCAGGAAAGTTTTTTACCAAACAGACTTCCGATTCGATCCAGTTCATCTTTGTTCCTGTCTTTTTAATATTTATGTTTCAACAATTAATAACTCTTATTGAATGAGGACCACCATCTGTCGGGAATCTCATTCTTGCAAGCTTTCCGGTAGTCCTTTTTTGAACACGGAATTCTGTGCGGAAATAGATCACAGTCGGGTGAAGGTACCTCCATCCACCAACGTTTGGAAACCGGATGTTTCAGGAAAGTAACCGGTTCTGGAATTCCTTCAATGGTAACCACAAAATGCATGAAATCAATAGCTTCATCCTGTGGTACGTCATCAATTTTTTTTGATTTTCCCGTTAGGTAATACCAGACAATTTGGGCCGCCATCATGGCACCGGTACGTCCTTGGTCCAGCAGCGGGTTGTATCCAAATAGTGAAAACCACACCGGTTTGGTTGATATTCCCGCGTACCATGCAAGTTGACAAGCCTCCTCACCGGTTAGTCCATTCGGGGAATTTTTAATTTGACCAGGACCCTCACTCATTTTTAGCGATCCAAAATCAAAACTGACAAGATCAGTCTCCCTGAGATAGGGTTCCATCTCCTGGATTCCGTTGCGCAATTCTCCCAGCGTGAAAAGCGCGCCATTGTATTCATCAGAAAAAGTTTCCTTGCTTTCGGGAGATACGAAAAACGACTGGATTCCAATTACATGGATGACTGCTTCCGTCGGCATATTGCTCAGGAAGATATCGTCACTGATAGTCGGCACCTTAGATTGGTTGTCAATGCGATCGTCAATGACAGTCAAGACTGCATCGCTTTTTTCCATTCCCTCAAAAAGAGGAAGGGTAAAACTTTGATTTCCACCTAAAAAAAGAAGAGGTATTTCCATGGTGCTGATCTCTTCCGAAATCAAACGCAATGCTGCAATGGTATCTGTAACCTCCTTGCCGGTCTTGACATTGCCAAGATCCACGACGCGGAAATTTTCGGAGAACCCTTTGAGCTGATACAATTGTTCCCTGATTGTGTCGGAGGCATCTGTGAAAGGAGATAAAGCGATACGGTCATCCGTAATTCCCAGTATTACCGCGTCAGGCCAGTTGGAATCATTCCAGACCGAATTCTTCAGGATTGTTCCCAGGTCGTCCTGATCTCCGGAGAAATTCTTAACAACCGGTAAGGTATTGGCAGGTGTAATGAGTTCCCTAAACATAAAATCTGGTTTTACCGGAAAAGTAGAAAAACTTTCAATAATAATAGCCTGAACGAAGCAAATTCTATTTGGATTTCTTCTGTTTCGGCTTTTTCAGTTCGGCATCGATGGCCTCTTTGCAGATGAGATAGGTAATTTGTTCAGTTACAATACCCTTTTTTAGCTTAATATTTTGTTTTTTGTAAGAGATGTAAGGACCCCAGCGCCCTTGCAAAATCCGGATATCGGGATCTTCGTCAAAAGTCTTTAACAGGGAATTTGATATTTTCTCTCTTTTCTCCAGAATCAATTCTTCTGCTCTTTCAAGCAGAATGGTATAAGGATCATCGACTCCTTTTTTCAGGGAGACAAAATTAGAGTCATGCTTCACATAAGGTCCGAATTTTCCGATCCCGACAGTCACTTTTTTATCTTCAAATTCACCCAGATCGCGGGGAAGATCAAAAAGCTTTAATCCCTGTTCGAGGGTAATAGTTTCGATGCTCTGTCCTTGTTGCAAACTGGCAAATGTTGGCTTTTCACTCCCGTCTTCCGAAGTTTCGCCTATCTGAATAAACGGACCGAACCTGCCTATTTTGGCTGATACAATTTTTCCGGATACCGGGTCATTTCCCAGGATTCTTTCTCCGCGGGCTCTTTCTGAATTGGCAAGTGCATCTTCAATCTGTTTGTGAAAGGGGAGGTAAAACCCATCGATCATTTCTTGCCATACCAGGTTGCCCTCCGCAATTTCATCGAATTGTTTTTCGACTGATGCCGTGAAGTTGAAGTCAACGATTGATTCAAAATGTTTGAACAGAAAATCATTGACAACAAGGCCAATGTCAGTAGGGAACAGTTTCGATTTCTCTGTTCCGGTAATCTCCGTTCTCTCCTCGCGCCTGATATTCCCTGATTTGAGAACCATTTGCACATACATCCGTTCGGTACCTGCACGATCTTCTTTCACCACATAATCCCGTTGCTGAATGGTCGTAATGGTTGGCGCATAGGTGGAAGGCCGGCCAATGCCAAGTTCTTCCAGTTTCTTCACCAGACTCGCCTCTGTGTAGCGCGGAGGCTTTTGGGTGAAACGTTGCAGAGCCTGGATAGATTCAACCACCAGTTTTTGCTTGACGGTGAGCGGAGGAAGCAATCCCTTTTCATCATCCGAGAGATTTTCGTCGTCGTTTGATTCAAGGTAAACACCCAGAAAACCATCAAATTTCAGCACTTCACCAAGAGCCAGAAAACGTTCGGTAGTGTTTGATATGTTGATGGTAACACTGGTGCGCTCCAATTCTGCGTCTGCCATTTGTGAGGCAAGTGTCCGCTTCCAGATCAGGCTGTACAGTTTTTGTTCCTGGGGGGATCCGTCGGTTTCCTCATCAAAGAAGTTGGTGGGGCGTATGGCCTCGTGAGCCTCCTGCGCCCCTTTCGAATTGGTTTTATAGTGACGGATCTTGACGTATTTTTCTCCGTACGACTCAATTATCTTCTTTTTTGCACTGTCAAGTGCCGTCTGCGAAAGATTCACGGAATCCGTACGCATATAAGTTATTTTCCCTGCTTCATAAAGTCTTTGTGCGACAGACATGGTGAGAGATACAGGAAATCCAAGCTTTCTGCTTGCTTCCTGCTGCAGGGTTGATGTTGTAAATGGCGGTGCGGGTGATTTCTTGGCAGGTTTGGTGACGATATCCCCGATAACAAATTCAGCCTGAATGCATTTCTGTAAAAAGGCATTGGCCTCTTCTTCGTTGTTAAATCGTTCGGAACAGTCTGCCTTCAGCAGTGTGTTCTTTCCGTTTTTTTCGGGAACGACAAAAAGCGCCGTTACCTTAAAATAGGGAACCGATTCTGTATTGGTAATCTCGCGTTCGCGTTCCACAATTAATCTCACTGCCACCGATTGAACCCTGCCGGCAGAAAGAGACGGTTTTACCTTTTTCCACAGAACAGGAGATATTTCAAAACCAACCAGACGATCCAGAATCCTCCGGGCCTGCTGTGCATCCACCAGGTTCTTGTCCAGGTGACGGGGGTGGTCTATGGCATGCTGAATGGCATCTTTGGTGATCTCATGAAAAACGATTCGATTGGTTGTTTTCGGATCCAGTTTCAATACTTCCATGAGATGCCAGGCAATGGCTTCTCCTTCGCGGTCCTCGTCCGATGCGATCCAGATGGTCTTCGCATCTTTGGCCATTTTTTTCAATTCGGCCACTACTTTTTTCTTGTCTTCCGAAACGATGTAATTGGGTTGATACCGGTTCTTGAGGTCAATGCCAAAATCCTTTTTTTCCAAATCGCGAATGTGCCCAAAACTTGATTTGACCAGATAATCTTTGCCTAAAAATTTTTCGATGGTTTTTGCCTTGGCAGGAGACTCGACGATAACCAGATTTTCTTCCATAATTTGAACCTAAATGACCTGTGACTTTTAAAAAACTTTGCAAATTAACGAAAATCAAATCCTAACTTCCAAGTATTTAGTGCATTTAATACGCATTTTTGTTTTTCAACAAAACATAGCGTCAATGAAATGCAATGAATTTATATTTCATGACATCCTCATACCATACAAGTTAAGGCGGAATTTTGCAGCAGAATAGGGGCTAGAATTCGACCATTATTCCAATCGTTGGCAGAACAGTTCCTGACGTAGAATCCACGAATTTCAACAAATACCTGGAAGGATCACGAGGATCTGTGAGCGGAATACCTCCGGCATCAGTCTGCTGGACCAGGTAGGGAGGAAGATCCGCTTTGAAATTATAGGCATTCTGGATGTCAGCATACAACATCAGTGACCATTTCTTGTAATAATAGGCCTTGTCAATCCGGATGTCAAGCTGATGAAAGTTGCCCAAACGATTTTTGTTGAACTGGCCATAGTCGAGGTAACCCTTTCCCTGGGCATCCCATGCAGCTTTGACGGAAGATTTATCCTTGTCCCAGGGAGTGAAAGGTGATCCGCCGATGAATCGCCACTTGAATCCAAAATCCCAGTTTTTATTGAATGATCGTGTGGCGGTGATGGTCAGAAGATTGCGGTTGTCCCAGGAAGAAGGAATATAGGATCCCTTGATATCTGTAAACTCACTTCTGACATAGGTATAGGTCAGTACACCCTTAAATCCCAGTAAATCCTTGTATCTGGCCAGAAATTCGATACCATAGGCACGACCATTGCTAGTCGATGTAACTTCCTCGTTCCCGAAAACCTCAAAATCGGCTCCCTTGCTTGCCAGAGAAACGGAATCCCTTACAGAGAACGGATAGTGGTCGTAACCTTTGTAAAACCCTTCGACCGATAATTGGGTCGTTGTGTTGGGTCTGAAATCAAAACCGGCCACCAGGTGATTGACGCCAATCATCCTGATGCCATTTGCTTTATTGATCAGAACACCGGTGTTGTTGTAAAAACCAAGGGTGGTATAGGCGGGCAATTGCCGGTATCTCCCGGAATTCAAGTTGAAAGACGTTCTTGCGCCAATTTTGTAACTGGCCGAAAAACGGGGAGAAAGATTCTGTAACGGATTAGACATCAGGGAAGAATAGCTGGCGCCATCTCCTCTGATACCTATTGATAACTGCAGATTCTGGTCGAAAATGGTTTTTGTTACCTGACTGAAGAACCCGTATTTGACCACATCGAGGTTGGATAAATAGTTGATGGATTGAACCCTGTTGGACAGATATACCTGCTGAAGTGTCTGATTATAATATTGTGCATACTGTAAATCGGCACCGTAGGTAAATTTGAATTTTGTTTTGGAAAGGTAGTAATGCTCATACCTGAATTTAGTTTCGCTTTCGCGGGAATCGTAATTAAGGATCAGATTGCCGGGATTTTCAATGTTATCCTTGTACTTGATCTGGCTGTTATTGAGCGTATTGTGACTCAATACATAAGTGTTGTACCCGGAGACATTGTAATGCTTCAAAACCAGTCCGAGTGTATAATTCCATTGTTTGTTTTCGGGAAGGTAGCTGAGGATATAGCGTTGGGCATCTGTTTCGTTGGCCTTCAGGTTAAGGACAGAGTGATCCAGCGCGCCAAGTCCAATCAGGGAAAGTTCCGTTTTGTCATTGATCTTCGTTTTGACTTTGAACTGAAAATCATTGTAGGTAGGCAAAAATGGAAGCTTCAGGGCACTGAACAACAATTGAAGATAGGATCGGCGCACGGAGGCCAGATAAGTTGTTTTTTCTGAAAGTGGACCTTCTGAAGAAAATGCAAGATCAGACGCACCGACAGTGGCGCGGAATTTTGGTTTTTCAGTGTTGGCATTTTTCTGTGAAAAGGAGAGAACTGAACTCATCGCGTTGCCGTAGGCGGATGGAAATGCTCCCGAGTAAAAGTCTACTTCACGTATAAAATCGACGTTGATAATTCCCGCCGGTCCGCCGGATGCTCCCTGGGTAGCGAAGTGATTAAGATTGGGGATTTCGATGCCGTCGAGGTAAAATTTGTTCTCGCTAGGTCCTCCACCTCTGACAATTACATCATTGCGGAAGGATGCGGCAGATGAAACACCCGGGAACGACTGGATTACCTTCGTGATGTCACGGTTACCGCCGGGGTTCTTTTCTATTTCGTCTATACCGATCGTACGCAAAGAGGTAGGGCTTTCTTCTCTTTTAGGGAAAAATGAGGGTCTGACAACGACTTCCTCCAACCGAATGTCATCCTCTTCCATCGGAATATTGAGCGTTGCACCGGCCGCCCTTGTGATCCTGAATGTTTCGGATACATAGGTTTTGTATCCTACAGCAGAAACTTTTAATTGGTAGAATCCGGGTTTAACGTCCGTCAAAACAAAATTGCCATCAATATTGCTGTTCGTACCTGTGGTTGTATTTTGAATGGCAATGGTGGCAAAACTGACAGGTTCATTGTTCTTGGCATCATAGACCCGTCCCTTGATGGAGGAGCCCGACTGCTGGGAGAAAACCGAAACCGAAATTGAAATCAAAACAATTAATAAAAAATAATACTTTTTCATACTGGAATAATATGGATTTTAGTGACAGATCAGATGGCCGGGTTGACGGATTGACAATCATCCCGGATAGGGATTTCTGAATAGCCGCAAAGATATAATTTGAACGCTATTATCACCTTAACGAGCAATCACACTAAAGGTTAACATTTTTTTTCGGTTTACACCAAAGTTTAATGATTCCTTAAAATGGAGTTACGTGAAATGCCTGTCATTTTAAGAAAAGCAGATCATTATTTTTTTTGGATAGTTTTTTTCTTGCAGAAACACATAGGCTATAACTGGAAAGAATATAAATAATATCTTTATGATTCTTCAATTTGTATGGCATTACTCAAATTTCTAAATTTGAAATCACTTTCAATGGAACATTTTTCAATCTTTAATTAATACAAGTTTCTATGAGCAGTTTCATGAGCGCCTCCATAGGGCGTAAATTTTTAATGAGTATAACGGGTCTTTTCCTGATCTCATTTCTCTGCATCCACCTCACTTTGAATCTGTTTCTGACCTTCGACGATTCCGGAGACCTTTTTAATCTTGCCGCCAATTTTATGGCCACCAATCCGTTTATCCGGATTATGGAGCCCATGCTGGCCATCGGATTTGTCATTCACATCATCTGGTCGGGCTGGATCACACTTGAAAATATGAGGGCGCGTCCGCAAAAATATGCCTACGGCGACCAACTGTTGAGTTGGTGGGCTCCTGCCAAGAATATGTTTATCCTGGGAAGTATGGTCTTAATTTTCTTAGCGATCCACCTCGCCAATTTCTGGATCAAAATGAAACTGACAGGCGATCCTCTTCTGAAGGCGGTTGCTGTGGATGGTGTTGAAATGCATAATGCCTATGCACTGGTCCGCAATCTCTTTCTTAATCGTTGGTATGACCTGCTTTATGTTGCCGGAGGAATTCTCGTAGGACTTCATATCAGCCATGGTTTCTGGAGTGCATTTCAAACCATTGGATTCAGCAACCAGATATGGCTGAAGAGATTGAAATTTCTGGCTATTGCGATCGGGATAGTTTTCGCTGCCGGGTTTTCCTATATCCCTCTTTATTTTATGATAAAATTCTAACAGAACTTCAAAGTTTCAAGATATGAGCGATCTGAATTCAAAAATACCTTCCGGACCAATTGCTGAAAAATGGACAAACCACAAAGCAAAAATTAAAGTTGTCAGTCCGGCGAACAAGCGAAAACTGGATGTAATCGTAGTAGGAACCGGTCTGGCCGGAGCTTCCGCTGCTGCCTCCCTTGCCGAGTTGGGTTACAATGTAACTGCTTTCTGTTACCAGGACAGCCCGAGAAGGGCGCACTCAATAGCCGCACAGGGCGGTATTAATGCAGCGAAGAATTATCAGAACGACAACGATTCTGTTTACCGTCTTTTTTATGACACCATCAAAGGAGGAGACTATCGTGCCCGCGAAGCCAATGTGCATCGTCTGGCAGAGGTTTCACCCAATATCATTGACCAGTGTGTGGCCCAGGGTGTTCCGTTTGCCCGCGAATATGGCGGCGTGCTTTCCAACCGCTCTTTTGGAGGAGTTCTCGTAAGCCGTACTTTTTATGCACGGGGTCAAACAGGTCAGCAATTGTTGCTGGGCGCCTATTCAGCGCTTAACCGTCAGATTCATGAAGGAACGGTTAAAATGCATACCCGTCACGAAATGCTTGATCTGGTTGTTATCGATGGTAAGGCTCGTGGCGTCATTGTGCGCGACATGGTAACAGGTGAAATCAAACGTTTTGGTGCGCATGCAGTTGTTTTGGCGACAGGAGGCTATGGAAACGTTTTCTTCCTATCCACCAATGCCATGGGATGCAATGCTTCTGCCTCGTGGGTGGCCTATAAAAAAGGTGCCTATTTTGCCAATCCGTGTTACGTGCAGATTCATCCTACCTGTATCCCGGTTCACGGTTCGCAGCAATCCAAGTTAACCCTGATGTCGGAATCGTTGCGCAACGATGGCCGTGTCTGGGTACCCAAAAAGGCGGAAGATGCCGCAAAACTGAGAAAAGGAGAGATCAAACCCAACGATATTGCCGATGAAGACCGCGATTTCTATTTGGAACGCAGGTATCCTTCTTATGGAAATCTGGTCCCACGTGATGTGGCTTCCAGGGCTGCCAAAGAAAGGTGTGATGCAGGCTTTGGCGTGAACAAGGAAGGAATGGCCGTATTCCTCGATTTTAAATATGCCATCCAAAGACTTGGTCAGGAAACGATTGCCAAACGTTATGGCAATCTATTCCAGATGTATGAAAAGATCACAGATGTGGATCCTTACAAGGAGCCTATGCAGATTTATCCTGCCATCCATTATACCATGGGCGGAACCTGGGTTGATTATAATTTGATGACTTCCATTCCCGGACTCTATTCATTGGGAGAAGCCAATTTCTCAGATCACGGCGCCAACCGTTTGGGAGCTTCAGCGCTGATGCAGGGACTTGCAGATGGTTATTTTGTATTGCCTTATACCATCGGTGATTACCTCGGAAGTGAGATCATGACCCCAAGAATTAACACCAATCTTCCCGAATTTGAAGCCGCAGAAAAGGCCGTTACGACCAAGCTGGAGATGCTTTTCAATATCAAGGGGAAAACTCCAGTTGATCATTTCCACAAGAAACTGGGCACCATCCTTTGGGATCACGTAGGTATGTCGCGCAATGAACCCGGGCTGAAGCAAGCCATTGAGGAGATTCAAAAGCTGCGCAAGGAATTTTACTCCGATCTTCTCGTACCCGGAGAGCTGAAAAATGTCAATCCTGAACTGGAGAAAGCCGGCCGTGTGGCTGATTTCCTCGAGTTGGGAGAACTTCTGGCCCGCGATGCACTTAACAGAAATGAGTCCTGTGGTGGACACTTCCGGGAAGAGTCGGCTACCGAAGAGGGGGAAGCCAAACGTGACGACGATAATTTTGCTTATGTGGCTGCATGGGAATACAAGGGAGTGGATCAAGTACCAGAACTCCACAAGGAGGAGCTGGCATTTGAAACCATAGCCTTGACCCAAAGGAGTTATAAATAATTGACAGACAGAAAAAACCAATCAAAATGGCAGATATAATTCTCAATAAAATATATGTAAAGGTCTGGAGGCAGAATAGTCCGAAAGCCAAAGGACGCTTCGAAACCTATCTCGTGGAGAACGTTTCGCAAGGTACCTCTTTTCTGGAGATGATTGATATCCTGAACGACAAGCTGATTGTTGAGGGGAAAGATCCGATTGCTTTTGATCACGATTGCAGGGAAGGGATTTGCGGAATGTGTTCCATGTATATCAACGGACATGCGCACGGTCCGGATACAGAAGTGACTACCTGTCAGCTTCACATGCGGAAGTTTAGTGAAGGACAGACCATCGTTGTGGAGCCCTGGCGTGCTGCGGCTTTCCCAGTTATCAAGGATGTGATGGTAGACAGAACTGCTTTTGAAAAAATCCAGCAGGCCGGTGGATATGTGTCTGTCAATACCGGCGGCGTTCCCGACGGAAATGTGATCCTGATCGGTCAGGATGATGCGGAGGAAGCCATGGATGCTGCTGCCTGTATTGGCTGTGGTGCCTGTGTCGCCACCTGCAAAAATTCCTCTGCCATGTTGTTTGTGGCTGCAAAAGTCTCCCAACTGGCCAAATTGCCACAGGGAAGAATTGAAGCGAAGCAACGTGCCAAAGCCATGGTGGCCAAGATGGATGAACTCGGCTTCGGCAGTTGTACCAATACGGGCGGCTGTGAACTGGCCTGTCCAAAGAGTATTTCCATAGCCCACATTGCCAGGCTCAACCGCGAGTATTTGACTGCGAAGTTCTCTGACTAAAAAATAACGAATTCCGATTACTTGCAACAGGCATCCCGGATGATGAGATCAGGATTCTTCATCACAATAGGTTGCTTTACCTGTTTCCCGGCAGGGGTTAGGAGAATGGCTGAAAAGTAATCTCCGCTAAAGGTTTTAAGCGATGAAAAGGATCATTTCGGACCTGCAGATTTTCTGACGAAAACAAGCTCAAGCCTGTTCATGCCATTGATAAATAACAAACGCTGTCATTTGACGGCGTTTGTTATTTATCAACAGGCGATAGTTAATAACTCTTGGTACCCCACTGAATGCGAAGAACATTTTTTTTTTCATAATATATAACTTCGCCGAGACAGATGGAAGTACGTCCATAATACAGAAAAAATGCCCTACAGAAGACTACCTAACACAGATCAGGCAAGACTAAGAGCCATTAATACAGCCATATTGATGGGCCAGAAAAAGGAGAATGAAGAACTTGCCTTCTCAGCGGGTACTCTTGGCAGGTTGCGAGCCTTCTTTCCTGGTTTCGAAACAAACCTCATCCACCATAAACTGGCGAGACAACAGCAGGATAAAAACAGCCGATGCTATCTTGAAACAGCCAAAAAAGCCAGGATATACCTGTCCCATTTTATTCAAATCCTTAATTTTTCCGTTCAACGTGGGGATATGAAAGCTGATGTTCGGAATTATTATGGCATGGTTGGTGACAAAAAATCTCCATCATTAATTTTGGAGTCCGAATTGCTGGAATGGGGTAAAAAAATGATAGAAGGTGAACATCAACGCTTGCTTCATGGAGGTAATCCGCTCTACAATCCTTCCATTGCAGTGGTCAAGGTAAAGTTCGATCAGTTTGTTGATGCCTACCATTTTCAAAAAACACTGCAAAGCAATACGGTCCGGTGGACCCAAAAAGTATCCGGAATGCGTGCCGAGGCCGATGAAATTATCCTGGATATCTGGAACGAAGTTGAAGAGTGCTTTGCCGAATATCCTGAGGATATTAAAAGAGAACGCGCTGCAGAATATGGGGTTGTTTATGTTTTCAGACCCATGGAAAAACAACGGAGTGAAGTTGGAATTCGCAGCCGGTTAAATTTCTAGGTATTTCTTTATTGTTCCGCAGAATGGTCCCAATGGCTTTTGATAGATGTCTTTGGGACCATTTTCTTTGATGCCTTCTTGTCTGAATTTGATGCCGGATTGGAAGGCGGTCAATAATTTCCTTTTTTATTGCCTTGACCACCGGTAAACTGATTCTTCCATTCAATGGATTATTTTTTGAAGAGAAATTCCAGCGGAACCGGCAAACGTTCATGCCAGGATTTCTCACTGTGGTCTTTCCCCGGAAAGAACATGGTCATCCAGTTAACTTCATCATACCCTCTGTTTTTCATCAATACGTCCACTTTTTTCTGAAGGGAGGGATACATGGCATCGAGGGTTTGATCGCCATAATCGAAATAGATTTTATGGTTTTTCGGATTGGGCAGTTTCTTTCTCATATAGCTGAAGAAAGCATCAGGCACTGGATTTCCTTCCATGGAAAAAATCCCGGGCCAGTGGGTGCTCATACAGGCAGCTCCTCCAAATATGCCTGGATATTCACAAATGGCATACATTGAAATTAATCCTCCCATGCTGCTTCCGGCAATCATGGTGTGGCCCCTGTCACGATATACATGGTAATTCTTGTCGATGAACGGTTTGAGTTCTGTTATCAGAAATTTAAGGTAATTGTCGGAGACAGGCTGGAAATTCTCTGTCGTTTTTGCTGTCCCACGAAGTTGCAGGGTGACAAAATCTTTTTGATCCAGGGTCAGTGATTCAAAAGGTTTCTGCGGAAAATAGTCTGCATGTCGTGTTTTGCTGTCATTGGAGATTCCGACCACGATGAAATTCCGGACGCTACCTTCCTTCAACAATTGCGTAACCACCTCATCCACCTCCCACGACTGATGATTCCAGGTAGTGGTAGAATCAAACAACATCTGCCCGTCATGCATATAAAGTACTGAGTATTTCTTTTTCGTCGTGTATCCTTCCGGAAGCCAAATATCTACATTGCGGGCAGTCACAAATTCAGACTTGAAATTTTCAAGTCGGATGATTCTTCCGGAAGCCACTGTGGGAAGGCTTTGTGCGCCTGAAGTTGTGCAGGCAAGAATTAATGCAAAGGATAAAAATATAGCTTTCATTCAGTTTTCATTTGGTTTACAAAAATCAGGCAGCGAAAATCCAAACATGCATTTTCGTTTGGTGTTTCTAAGTCATCTCTTTTATCCAACAGACGAGTGTTTAGCTGAATTACAATGAATAGCTTCGTAATGCCCTCAGATTCCGGTGGGGAGTATTGACGGTAATTTCACATCCGCCCGAAAGGATGAATTTCTTCCCTATTTCGCTTCGGACCAGATCGGCAGTTAACCGACTGATTTCATCTGCCTCCAGATTTTGTATCAGGACGGGATTTATATTTCCGCAAATGGCCACCTTTGGCCCCATCAGATCGTGGGCTTCCTCAAAATTTACCTGCGAATCAATATCCAGGATATCAATCCCAAGATCCTTCAGAGATGGCAACAGGTGGGTGATCTTTCCACAGATATGCATTTTGACTTTGCCGCCCGACTGATGAATATCACTGATTAAATCGGCATGCCGCTCTTTGACATACACATCATAAAGATCGAGATCGATCTGCGAACAGATAGCATCCCCGATACCGATGACGTCGCAACCGGCATCTATTTGTAATTTTGCGAATGCCTTTGCCGTAATCAGGCATTTGTCCATTAACAGATTGCTAAAGTCAGAATCAATCATCAGCATCATCAGCATTTCACTTACTCCAACCAAATCACAAGCTTCCGCCAAAGGGCCCTCTATCCATCCAAATACCGGAACTGTGCCTTTCAAAAGTTGATTGTAAAGCTCTGCACCCCGGATGCGGTCGAGCGTTCGTGCTGATTGTAAAAGGTTTGGGTTTTTCAGGGCCCTGACATCTTCCATGGTCTTGATGATTGGAGCGATGCATCTGGGTACACCTTCCGGGATGAATTCAATTTTTGCGCCAAAGGCAGCCGTTTCCCGGTAGGGATCAGAAATTAATTCTACCCAATCGGCCTCAAATTCCTCAAGTGCCCGGATGTTGCTTTGGACCAGAACATGGTGATCAGACGCGAACTCGCCATAGGTATTTCCGTTGAATCTGGCCGCAAAATGCATCAAAATAGGATGGAAGGGGAGGTACCCTTCTGATTCCACATGGTCGAGGAAAGCAAGAAATTTATCTCTTTTATTCATCTTGTCCGGGAGTCAATCTGTTTGTATTTCGGAGGTCTTTGAACATAAAGCGCTCTTCAGTAAGCTGAGATAAATTTAGCAGTTTTTTGAATTGACCCTGCTTCTTGAAAATAAGTTGATCATTGTCAATTTACTGCCTGATTCAATCGAACAACGGATTATTTCGGAAGATTCCTATTCCTTTCATCTTGTGGAAGTTTAAGGCCTTCGACTTAATAATTTGGCCAATTGACTTCACTCAACCGCCGAAATTGTTATTGAAATGGAACAAAGTGAATATGGAAACAGGAGGGGATGAGGATGTGCCGGCTGGCGAATTCGTTCAATACTGATTTCCACCTTGTCTTCCGCTGTTGAAATTATTGGAATTTCGATTGTTGCGGTTGTTCATGTTGTTGTCTGGATTATTGGGATCATCCAGGTCTGAATCAGATTGTTTGGCACCTCCCATTTGCAGGGCTTTTGGCATGGTCTTGGTCCTTTTAAGCGGGATTCTGTAGGCGACTGTCAGAGAGAAATCAACAGGAACCTCCGAGTTGATGTATCCCAATCCGGGGACAACAAATGGAGTCACGTGAGGATCCTTGGTCATGGCAAAAAGAAATTTGGCGCGTACCGACCAGCCAAAAAAGATATTTGGAAGCAGTTCCCCTTTCATCCCGAACAATAACTCGCCCCAGTGTGCATTCATTGGATTCTGCGGGAATGATGAGGATGTTGTTCCCCAGTAATTGGAAGATTTGGCCATCAGGGTTTCCTGCGTAAAATGGCTGAAACCATACCTGACTCCCACAATTACAAGATCGTTGTCGGAAAGGGATTCAAACTTGACGATATTTAAATCGATACCAATCCTGCCATAAGGACCTTTGTTGGTGTAATGATATTTGTCGTTGTCGTCGTTGACATCCAGATAGCCCGCTTCGATGGTGGGAAACCAGTTTCCATTGTAGGGAATATCTGCCTGGATTTCAATTCCGCTCCGCGTTGTTTTCTGAATGTAAGGCATCAAAAAACGTGATACGTCAATCCCGAAGCGGGGACCTTCGTACCTCCACACTTCCTTCTTTTTCTGTCCAAAGCCGGCAATCGGACTAATAAGCAGTAAGATGAAGATATATCGTAATATTTTGACCACTTTTGGAATATGTTTCTATGGATTTTGGATCAATGACAGGATTGTACACGCTCATCGAATCAATTAGAACACTGTGTTTGGTAGCGTTCAGTTGATAATACTGGGCAAAGCCACAACTTGGTGAAATCAGTTTTATATTCATGGAATGCCTTACCCAGAAAATACTGCTTTTGCCGTTGGCGGTCACAACATATCCTGTTGAATCAGCCGTAAGGGAGAGCGGTAATCCGATTTTTTTGATGAGTGCAGAGTCCTTAATGTTATACAGGGTATCTCCCACGGCATTTCTGCCATATCCACGAACGACGAACGGACCGATTTTTTTTGAGTTATTTCCCATGAAAGTGGTGATCATCAGGGTGTCGACCGACTCGTAGCAGTGCCCGCCATTGCTACATGAGGCGAACAACATGACAGCAGAAATAAACCCTAAAATCTGGAAGCGCATTCGATCAAGTGGATTGTTGAGTATCTGCCGGCAAATATAATCAAATTGGGCGGATGGGATTTATACCCTGAAAATAATTGATAGATTTGCCCCCCTAAATGAATCTATATGAGAACAGTCACTTTTATGATATTTTTTTCCATCGTCCTGCTTGTCTATTCTTCGGTGAATTACTTTGTATACTCAAGGGGTCTGATGGTATTTTCCTGCAATCCGACAACTAAACGTTTGTATACGGTCATTTTCTGGACAGTCGTTTCCTCATTTCTGATAGGGATGATCTGGGAACGGACTGCCTCATCCATCGTCAGCGAGTGGATATACAGGGTTGGAGCATTCTGGCTGGCCTTTATGTTTTATTTTCTAATGGTTTTGCTGGTGATTGACCTGGTACGTCTTGCAGATTATTTTTTCCATTTCCTTCCTGATTTTACCGCCGTTTTTAAATTGAATCTGGGTTATGCAGTCGTCGCATTTGTCACGATGATAGTGGTTTACGGATATTTCAATGCACGAAATACCAGGGTCAAGGTGATCCCGCTTACGATTCACAAGAAGGTGACAGGCTCTCCTGTTATGAGAATAATGATGGCTTCAGATATCCATCTTGGAGCGCTGATCGGTGAACGGCAGGAGATGAAACTGGTCAGGATCATCAATGATCAGAAGCCCGATCTGGTGCTGCTTTGCGGCGATCTTGTAGATGGGGACATCGGTCCGGTTTTGCGTAAAAATCTCGGTAAACACCTTCAGGAGATCCGTACGCCGCTGGGGGTCTATGCCATTCCTGGCAACCACGAATACATCGGCGGGATTCAGAATACCCTGCCTTACCTGAAAAGCATCAACATCAAAGTCCTTCGCGATGAGATCGTCACCCTCAGTGACGGAATCCAGCTGGTTGGCAGGGACGACCGGGATAGCCGCAGAATGGGGGAAGGATCAGGCCCTCACGAATTAAAAGAACTGACAAAAAATCTGGACCATTCCAAACCGATTATCGTGATGAACCACCAGCCCTTTCATTTGGAAGAGGCCGTTGAGGTAGGCGCCGATCTGCACTTGTCGGGGCATACCCACAATGGACAATTGTGGCCGTTTAACTACATCACCGAAGCCATCTTTGAAGTGAGCTGGGGACTGAAACAAAAAGGCAACACCACTTTTTACGTCTCTTCAGGATTTGGTTCCTGGGGCCCACCGGTCAGAACCGGTAATACACCCGAAGTCGTCGTGTTCGACATTACGTTCGATTCAGAAAAATAGGAGAGAGCCAGATTCTTTTTATTTTGGCTGTTCATTTTGATGGTGATGGAAGGAAATTGACGGTTGCAGACCGCATTTACGTTTCACACAGGCCAAAGATCGATGGGCATTTCTCCGGCGACAACCGAATCGTGTGACCCTTCCTAAAGTATTGTGAACAGACACCCGTGAACCCATTCCGTAACCGGAAGTCGAAATCGAAAATTTTGACTATCTTTGCACGATTTTATTTTAGATTGAAGTACAGATTATCAAGTATATAAGTATGTCAGATAGTAGTAACACCCGGAATTTTTGCATCATTGCCCATATTGATCATGGGAAAAGTACGCTGGCCGATCGCCTGCTGGAAATGACCTCTACGATCAGTGCACGCGACATGGAGGCACAGGTGTTGGATGACATGGACCTGGAGAAGGAGCGTGGTATCACGATCAAGAGTCATGCCATCCAGATGGAGTACATTCACGCAGGAGAGAAATTTCTGCTTAATTTGATTGATACTCCCGGGCACGTAGATTTTTCCTATGAAGTTTCCCGATCCATCGCTGCCTGTGAGGGCGCTTTGCTGATCATAGACGCAACCCAGGGAATACAGGCACAAACCATCTCCAATCTCTATCTGGCTATCGAGCATGACCTGGAAATTATTCCGATTCTGAACAAGATGGATTTGCCCAATGCGATGCCTGAAGTCGTGGAAGATCAAATTATAGAACTTATCGGCTGCAAAAGATCCACCATCATCCGTGCCTCCGGGAAAACCGGAGAAGGGGTGGCCGACATACTCGAACGTATTTTGACGGATATCCCTGCACCTTCCGGAGATCCTGAAGCACCTTTGCAGGCGCTGATTTTTGATTCCGTATTCAATCAGTTCAGAGGTGTAATCGCCTATTTCAAAGTGGCCAACGGCAAAGTACGCAAAGGCGATCTGGTGAAGTTCATGGCTGCCGACAAGCAATATTATGTGGATGAAGTCGGTGTGCTCAAGATGGGACTGGAAATCCGCGATGAATTGATTGCGGGTGATGTGGGTTATATTATTTGCGGCATCAAAACTGCTAAGGAGATCAAGGTTGGGGATACCGTTACTCAGTTAAAAAATCCCTGTGCATCAATGATATCCGGCTTTGAAGAGGTAAAGCCAATGGTATTTGCAGGCGTCTATCCAATCGACAGCGAAGATTATGAGGATCTCCGGAATGCCATGGAGAAATTGCAGTTGAACGATGCCTCGCTCACTTACGTACCCGAATCGTCAATGGCGCTTGGCTTTGGTTTCCGTTGCGGATTCCTGGGTCTTCTGCATATGGAGATTGTACAGGAACGGCTCGACAGAGAGTTTGACATGAACGTGATTACCACGGTTCCCAACGTTTCCTACATGGTCACCACACGAGGTGGAGAAACCTTTGAGGTATACAATCCGGCCGGTCTTCCTGAGGCTACCCTGATCGAGCAGATTGAAGAACCTTTCATTCATGCGCAGATCATTACCCGTTCCGAATACATCGGTGCCATCATGACCCTTTGTCTCGAAAAGCGCGGCATGATGACCAAACAGGATTACCTGACTGCCGACCGGGCCGAGCTATCCTTTGATATGCCTTTGGGTGAGATTGTGATCGATTTCTACGATAAACTGAAGAGTATTTCAAAGGGGTACGCCTCCTTTGATTACCATATTACGGGATACCGTCCGGCCAAGCTGGTCAAACTCGACATTCTGCTTAACAGCGAGCCTGTCGATGCGCTTTCGACCCTCTTGCACGTCGACAATGCCTACAATTTTGGCAGAAGAATCTGTGAGAAGCTGAAAGAGCTGATTCCAAGGCAGCAATATGATGTGGCCATTCAGGGTGCCATCGGAGCCAAAATCATTTCAAGGGAAACCGTTAAGGCAGTCCGTAAAGATGTAACAGCCAAATGTTATGGTGGTGATATCACGCGGAAGCGCAAACTGCTGGACAAACAGAAAAAAGGCAAGAAACGTATGAAACAGATTGGGAATGTGGAAGTTCCACAGAAAGCATTCCTTGCTGTTTTGAAGCTGGATTAGTTAAATATGAGTTAGGAGTTATGAGTTAGACCTCCTAACTCCTAACTTATAACTCACTCTAGATAATCAACTTGTAGCCTTTGCCGTGAATGTTGATAATCTCAATTCCCTCCTCATCTTTCAGGTGTTTTCTCAGCTTGGTGATGTAGACATCCATGCTGCGGGCATTGAAATAGTTGTCGTCAACCCAAATGGTTTTCAAGGCATAGTTGCGTTCCAGAACCTTATTGGCATTGACGCAAAGCAAACGTAGCAGTTCTGACTCTTTGGTTGTCAGTTTGGTGCTGTCGTTGGCATCAGAGAGCGTCTGCTTACGTGCATCGAAGGTATATCGGCCAAGTTTAAAAATAACCTGCGTATTATCGGCTTCACCCAGTGTCCTTCTTAGTATGGCTTCGATGCGAAAGATCAGTTCTTCCATGCTGAAAGGTTTGGTCATGTAATCATCAGCGCCAATACGGAAACCTTCGATTACATCCTCTTTCATATTTTTGGCTGTCAGGAAGATGATAGGGATTTCGCTGTTGATCATCCGTACGTCTTTGGCCAATGTGAAACCGTCCTTTTTGGGCATCATCACATCGAAGATGCAAAGGTCATACTGGTTTTTCTGAAAGCCTTTTAATGCAGCTTCCCCATCGGGGTAAAGGTCTGTATCGTAGCCTTTTGCTATTAAATACTCTCTGAGTAACGATCCCAGGTTCTCATCATCTTCACTTAAGATAACTCTCATCCTCTTTTCCATAATATTATACTATTTTAATAACCGGGAAATAGATCCTGAATTTAGTTCCTTTCCCCACTGTACTTTCAACTTTTATTTTTCCGTGGTGCTCGTCTACGATGCGCTTGACGTAGGAGAGTCCCAATCCGAATCCCTTTACATTGTGAAGGTTCCCGGTAGGAATCCGGTAAAAGCGTTCAAAAATCTGGTTGAGATTTTCTTTCGAAATTCCGATGCCATAGTCTTTGATCTGAACAATTACCCAACTGCCTTTGTTCTCGGTTAATATCTCAATTTTAGGAATTTCCTTGCTGTATTTCTCTGCGTTGTCAAGCAGATTGAAAATGACATTGGTGATGTGTATTTCGTCTCCCTTGATAAACGGATTTTCAGCCGTTATGTTTGTTTCCAGAGTTCCGTTGGAAGTAGTTACACGTATCTCGAAGTTAGAAGCAGCCTGTGAAATTATCTGGTTCAAATCAATCTCAGTAAATTTCAATTTCAGCTTTCCTTCGTTGAAGACTGCGGTCTGCAGTACTTTTTCGACCTGACTGCTCAATCTTTTGCTTTCATCAAAAATGACCCCTGAAATATGATCGATGGTAGCCGGTGAGTGAACCAGCGAATTATCCTTCAACATCTGTGAGGCGAGTGATATGGTC
Organism: Prolixibacteraceae bacterium; assembly: GCA_037129695.1. Taxonomy (GTDB): domain Bacteria; phylum Bacteroidota; class Bacteroidia; order Bacteroidales; family Prolixibacteraceae; genus CAINVV01. The sequence continues at coordinate 1,131 of JBAXUL010000011.1, read as the reverse complement.
GAAATTGGAGTCTTTAACTCGTGGGTCATGTTGTTGATGAAGTCGTTTTTGATTTGAGAAAGTTTCTTCTGACGTAAAATGATCTGGAGTGTAAAAACGAAAATGCCGATGATAATCATTGTCAGCAGCAAAGATGGGAGTACAAAGTCGGAAATTGCCTTGATCTCTTTGGCATGCTGATCCGGAAAGTACACGAACAGGAAATTTGGTTTGGAAGATGCATCATCAATGAAAAGGGGAGTTTTGTACTCACGGGAACCTTTCGGAGGATTGTATCCCGGGTCACCCAGTACGGTCTCCGTTTTACCATTGATGGAAGTCTTGATGCAATATTTGTAGGAGTCCAGGATGTCTTTTTCTTTCAATTCAATGTCGAGTGCGCGTTTCAGGTTTTCTACCGGAACCCTGTCCACAACTTTCATTTCAGACCGAGCCATTTTATAGTCCTGGTAACGGAGATTTTGGGATTGTTTCTCAGTCATCCGGTTGTAGGAACTTTGCATGCTGGGTATGCTGAAGTTGGTCTGTTCGTTGCTTATCTCAAATCTTCCATTGGCACTTTTGATAGATTTCCGGTTGTAAGAGACTGAAAGTTCTCCCGAACGGCCAAGTTTTTGCAACGATTCTGAGGGGTCTGTGTTTGGATAAAGGTTGAGAACTGATGGCTGGGCATTCGGAATATAATAGGTTTCGTCGAGCTGGTAAAATAGCTGAATCTCATAATAATCCAGCATGTCCCTCACATCTCCCAATGCCCTGTTAACGATGAGGTTAAAATCTTTTTCCTGGAGTTTAACAGTTTTGTTGATGGTAATCAGCTGTACCCATACCATGGCTGCCACAGCAATTGCCATCAGGATAGCGAGTATGTTGATCATTTTTTTGCTCATAAAACAAATATAGAGCTAATAATCCGTTGAGGCGAGTATCCTTAACAATATTTAACAACGGGAACTACAAGCTGTTAGGTGTTAGCCGTTAGCCTTTAGCTATTAGCTGTTAGCTGTTAGGTGTTTGCTCTGGTGGCGAAGATTTTCAATGTAAATGCGGAAAATTATTAATTGGATCGAGAGAAGGATTGGAATAACCATAATAAGCTAACAGCTAACGGCTTTCCTCAGCGCCCAGCCG